>JAYVWD010000026.1:0-2486 GCA_043786345.1 Pseudomonadota bacterium | reverse complement strand
CGCCGCGGCCGGCTGCGGCCGGCTGCGGCCGGCTGCGGCCGGCGCGACTCGGGATTCGACCGGTTCACCCCGGCGCAGGCCCAGGCGGCGGCGCGGCTGGTCGGCGGCATATCGGGCGCGGCCCTGTTCGCGCGCGTGACCACGGCGGTCGAGGTCAACCGCAACGATCCGGCCAAGGAGAAGAGGCGCTTCCGGCTCGCCTGCGGCGTCCGCGACGACTGCGAGTACAACCACGTCGCCATGCGGCAGGAGCTCATCCGCTTCCTCTCCGATCCGGCGCTCGAACTGCCGGGGCCGCCGGTCGTCGAGGAGAGCGGCGCGGACGGCTTCGACAATGCCAACATATACGTGGCCTGCTCATGGCCAATAAGGACTCGCGCGCGCTCGCCTACCGGATCGAGCAGGCTTCCGGGAGGAGGGGGCGGCTATGTGAGCGTCGCCAGGCTCCGCTACGGAACGACGCCCTGGCAGGAGGGCTATCCGGCGTCCGCGTTCATGCTCGGCCTGCTCGAAATCGGCCGCACCCTGCCGTGACCGGCACCGAATAGGCTCGGTCGCGAGGGCCCCAGGCCCCTTGATTCCCTGACGAATTCGCCGGGGTTCCGGGCCCCCTCAACTCCGCGGGCGCCGGGCCGACTTTGGCCTTCGGCCTTGGGATTCCGAGCCTTTCGCAGCCCAATCAGGACTTCCCCTCCCAAGACCGATGCCCCCACCCCTAGAGGAGATCGACATGCTGCCCAAGATGCTCGGGCTGCGCCGCCCGCGGCTCATGGCCCTCGTTTTCGCCGCGCTCGCGACCGCGTGCGGCGAGCAACCGTCCTTCACGGACTCGGGCGGCGCCTATCGGGTGCCCGGCAGCAGCGACGCCTCGCGCGCCAAGCTGCCGGCGGAATCCTCGCAGATCCCGGATTCGCCGCCGGCGCCGCAGAATCCGCCGACGGAAACCGAGCGCACGGCCGACCAGACCGTGAACGCGGAAGGCGCCCCGGGCTCCGCCGAAGCCGTCGCCGCGGCGAACGCCAACGGCGCGCCGGGGGTCGACGTCACCGCCGGGATCGGCAGCGACCCGGCGACCAAAGGGACGCCGGGCAAGGAAGACCTGGTCCTCGGCGAAAAAGCGAAGCGCCTGCCGAAATTCGGCCTTTTAGTGAACGACCTCGAGTGCAGCCTTTGCCACGTCACCGTCATCGGCGACGTCGCCTCGACGCGCCGCGTCCCGCCGCTCTGGTACACGTCCGATGCCCACATCGAGGGGCGTTGGCTCGCCGCGCAAGCCTTCGACGCCGCGCGGCCGGACGCCGGCTGCACCGCCGAAGGGTGCCTCGGAACCTCGGTCTCCGTGACGGCGACCGGCGGCATCACGGCCAACTACCGCGGCGCCGAGCTGCCGCTCGACACGACGGGCGACGGCGTTCCCGACTTCCCGGCGCTCGACTTCACCAAGCTTCCGGCGCTGATGCGCGGCACCGTGACGACGACCGGCGCCTTCCCCGCGGCCGTCGCCAAAGTGCATCAAGGCAACCTGATCCTGGTCGGCACCGCCTCGAAGCCGATCGCGCTGAGCGGCGACGTCCTGGTCACGGGCGACCTGGTGATCAAAGGCCGCTACACCGGCACGGGCAGCATTTATGTGATGGGGAACATCTACATCCCGTCCGACCTGCGCGCCGTGCGCTCCGCCTTCCCGTATGCCGACGACGAAACGCTGGCGCTGGCGAAAGCCACCGCGCAGATGGCCGCCATGTCGACCGACGCGCTCGGCCTCGCGACGCAGGGCTCCATCTTCATCGGGGACATCCAGAAGCATCAGAACTCGGACGCCGGCAACGAGGCCGTCAACGTGTACAACCACCCGGCCACGCCCGCCAACCGCCGCGGGGAGGCGCTCGGCGTCCTCGGCGTCCTCGGCTGGTTCCCGGGCGGAAGCGCGGAGTTCGACAAGCTCTACGAGAACGCCGTGAGCTGCCTCACGCAGGAATACACGCAGATCGGCTCGTTCAACATGGTGGAGGCCTTCCTCTACGCGAAGAACACGGTCGCCGGCATCTCGCGCCGCGCGTCGTACACGATCCGGGGCGGCATCATCGCCGACTACTTCCACATCGTGCAGGGCGCGTCCAAGTGCGGAACCGATAGGAGCCCCGTGCACGGGCGGCCCAACGACCGGAGCTACATCGAGTATGACTACCGCTTGAAAACCGGCCTCCTGCGCGTGCTCGAGCACGTCGGAGACCTGTTTCCGAAGGCCGGACCTTAAACCCCAGGCGCGACCGGCCCCCAAAAGTCTCAGTGCGCCGTCGACCGCGCGGTCGCGACGTCGAGGCTCAAAGGGTCGGTCTCGGTCGTCCAGCCGTCCAGGTCCCGCGCAGTGATCACGAGCTCGACCTCGCGCGCCGCCGGGCAGCTCATGGCGCGGACGACCGGCAGCTCGGCGAGCGGCAGCTCGAAGTGCGCCTGCCCGACCCTGTGCATCGCCACCTGGCCCG
>JAYVWD010000025.1:0-8768 GCA_043786345.1 Pseudomonadota bacterium | reverse complement strand
CTGACCACCGAAGGCCGCGACGTCTCGGTGCTGTTCGGCGACGGCGCCGGCGCCGTGATCGTCGAGCCGTCGGCCGACGACAAGGGGATCCACGCGTTGCGCCTCCATGCGGAAGGCAAGCACCGGGACCTGCTCAAGATCGAGTTTCCGAGCATGAAGCAGAAGCCCTACATCCAGAAGCACAACATCGACGACGCCTCGATTTTCCCCAAAATGGACGGCAAAGCCGTGTTCAAGCACGCCGTCACCCGCATGCCCGAGGTCGTCGCCGAGGTCCTCGAGCAGGTGAAGAAGACGCCGGCCGAGATCGACTTCTTCCTCTTCCACCAGGCCAACCTCCGCATCAACGAGGCGGTGATGAAGGGCCTCGGGCAGCCGATGGACAAATGCCACAACAACATCGACCGCTACGGCAACTGCTCGGCCGCCTCGATCCCGATGTGCCTCGACGAGGCCGTGCGGCAGGGGAAGATCAAGTCGGGCGACCTGGTGTGCATGGCAGGCTTCGGCGCCGGCTTCACCTGGGGTGGCGCCGTCATGCGCTGGTGAGCAGGATCCGCGCCAGCAGGCCGAGCAGCGTCGAGTAGCCGACGCTCCCGTGCCTTATGGCGAGCCCGGCGTCCAGGACGTAGTAGGTCGGGAAGGCGGTAACGCGGAACGCCTGGCGCGTCGCGTCGTCGCCGAGGGCGACGGCGCCCGGGAAAGGGTGCTCTTCGACGTACGCCGCGACCTGGGCCCGGCTCTCGTAGTCGAGGGCGACGGGCACGATGCGCAGGCGGTCGGGCCCGAAGACCCGCGCGATCCAGGCCAGGTTGCCGCTCGCGAGCTTGCAGACGGCGCACCAGGGGGCGAAGAAGTAGACGAGGGTCACCGGGCCTCCGCCTACGGCGACCTCGCCGCCCGCGAGTCCCGGCAGCGCGCGGGTCGGCGCCGCGGCGCCCTCGGGCACCAGATCGCGCGCCTGCCACGACCCGATCCCGGTCACCAGGGCGGTGACGAGCAGCGCTTCAAGTGCCAACCGCGTCAGCCTTTTTCGCCAATCTTTGGGCATTTTCTCAAGTCGCTCCAGGCCCGGCCGACACCTGTGACGGGGGTGCCGTCCATGATACCTGAAATTCCCCTCTGGGTCGGGCTCGGGCAAGTCGCGTTGTATGGCGCGTGGTCGTTTCTGTTTTCGCTCGTCGGGATGCTGGTCGTGATGCGCGCCGTCCTCGGCAAGCCGGGCGCGGTGCCAGCTGCGGAGCACTGGACCGAAACCGCGCGCCGCCTCTGGCCGGCGCGCCGCGCCGCCGGCTTTGGGGTCTTCTTCCTGCCGTTCTTCGCCGGCATCGCGACCATGAGCGCCCGCGAGCGGGCGGTCGCGCCCGCCTTCGTCCTCGTCGTCAGCGCGTTCCTGGCGGCCATCGCCGGCGCGCGCCTCGGCAACCGGCGCCTCGGCCGCGCGGTGAGCTCGCCGGTCTCCGCCGACTGGAAGTATCGGTCCGCCGGCTTCCTCAGCATGTCGCTCGTGATGTATCTGCTGGTCTACGCGGCCGTCCTGTTCTCGTGGACGATGCCCGACGCCTTCGACTGGCAGGGGGGCCTCTGGCTCGGCCTGTTCGCCGCGCTGACCTATACCGCGACCCGCGGCATCGGCCTGCGCCTCGGCCTCCTCCTGGGCGTTGTCCGCCGCGCCCCCCCCGAGCTCGTCGCCCGCGTCGACGCCCTCGCCGCGAAGATCGGCCATCCGCCGGTGCCGGTGTACGTGATCCGTACGCCGATGCTCAACGCCTTCGCGCTGCCGAAGATGCCGGCCGTCGCCGTCACCGACGCGCTGCTCGCACACATGACGCCGACCGAGGTCGACCTGATCTGCGCCCACGAGCTCGGCCACATCACCGAGGCGGCGAGCGTCAAGAACGTGCGCGCCGCCCTCGTCTGGCTCGTCTTCGTCGTCATGGCCGGGATCTTCGTGATGCGCGTGCTCAAGGTGGACGCCCTGGCCCAGGTCGGCGTCATCTTCGCCATCGTCTACGCCAAGCTGCTGCTCGCCGGCAAATTCCTGCGCAACCAGGAGGCGCGCGCCGACGCCGTGGCCCACGGCCATCAGGAGGAGGAAGGGCTCTACGCCCGGGCCCTCGAGACGCTCTATCGCCTCAACGGCATCCCCGCGGTGCTGGCCGGGCGCGGCAAGACGCACCCGCACCTCTACGACCGGATGCTCGCCGCCGGCGTCACGCCCGAGTACCCGCGCCCCGCGCCGCCGGGCGGGCGCCGCGGCGCCGTGGCGGTCGTCGCCGTCATGGGCGCGGCCTTCGTGAGCATGGTCCTTTTCCTCGCGCTACCGAGCCACCTGAACCCGGGGCCACGGTCGGAACGTCCAGAGATCCTTGCAAAAATGATCCTCACGGGGCCGACCGCGCACAACCTCTCGATGCTCGCCCGGCTCGCCTACGACGCGGCCGACTATGCGCCGGCCGGCCGGCTCTACGCGCGCGCCGCCCGCCTTTCCCGGCGCGACCCCTTGCCGAGCCTCAACGCCGCGCTCGCCTTCGCGATGGGGAACGAGTGCCGGGAGGCGCGGCATTGGTTTCGCATGGCGACCGCGCGCCTGCCGGCCCCCGGGGACGAGGAAGAGGACGACTACCAGTCCTTCTCGAAGGAGTTCGTTCAGGACGTCGAGAGCAGCCTCGCCACGTGCCGGGACGTGGCGCACTGACCAGCGATCGGCCTCAAGGCGTCATGGCGACGGTGACGTTCACCGCCCGCCCATTGACGCTGCATTCGGGGACCGTGGCCGTGCCGATGTCGCCGCCGGCCTGGTATTTGAACGCCACCTTCTGGTGGGCGCGCACGGTGCCGAAGGCGCTCTCGGGCGTCACCAGCTGGAAGTGGAAGAAGCCGTTCCGCGCGACGCCGACGATGGTCGCGCCGTTCGCGTCGGTCAGCGTCATCGCCGCGTCGCAGCCCAGGTCCCAGGTGAAGAGGTCGTCGTCGAGCGTGTTCTCGAGCGTCATCGTCCCGGTCTTGGGCGCCGTGGGCGCGAAGGCGAGGGCCAGCTTCTCGTCCGAGCCGCCGTAGAGCTTCGTCTCGAAGCGCTTGGTGCCGCCGAGGAGCGGGCTCGAGAGCTCGGCGACGTAATTGCCGTCGATCTTGAGGAAGCGCAGGGCGAAGTCGTTCACCTTGCAGGCGCGCGTCACCTCCGGCGCTTCTGGAACGGTGCCGGTGAAGGCGCCGCCCAGGTCGAAGTACTGGCCCTTGAGGTAGACGTAGCTCAAGCCGGAATCGGGGTCGAACACCAGGTTGAGCGAGGCGTTGTCGGCGTCGCCGGCGCAGTAGAGGTCCGCCTTGACGGCGGGCTTCGCCGCGACGGTCCAGCGTTCGCCCGAGGCCGCCCGTGTCGCCGTCAGCGCCTTCGGCGCGCCGTCCGCCGTCTTCGCGAGGGCGACGGTCCATTGGTCCCCGCCCGCGAGGGTGTATGCGCAGGGCGTCATCGCGTCGGACGCCGCCGGCGCGGCCGCGGCGGGCGCGAACAGGCCGTCCATGGCGTAGCTCGTCACGAGGCGGATGTCGTTCAGGCCGTCGACGGCGGAGACCTGCCCCTTGAGGAGCGCGTAGCAGTTCCCGCGCACGAAGTCGGTCACGTCCTGCGGCGTCGGGGCCGCCGGCGCGGCGTGGAAGCGCTGCACTTCGGCTTCGATCCAGCCCTTGAATGAGGCGACCCGCGTGTAGACGCCGGGGAACTTCGCGAGCGCGCAGCCGTTGCCGAAGCTGACGAGGCCGGCGAGCACCGGCACGCCGCCGTCGCCGGGGATGACGAGCGGGCCGCCCGAGTCGCCCTGGCAGCTGTCGACGCCGCCCTTGTCGAAGTCGCCCGCGCAGATCTGCGTGGCGCCGACGCCCGGATAGGCGTTCGCGCATTTGCCGAGCGAAACGACCGGCACCTCGACTTCGCGGAGCCCGTCCTCGAACAGGCTGCCGTAGGACGAGGTGTTGCCCCAGCCGATGACCGTCGCCGCGGCGGCCGGCTTGCCCAAGTCGGCGTTAAGGGCGATCGGCACGATCGGCCCCGGGAGCGTGGCCGGGTCGTAGGCGCCGAGAAAGAGCAGCGCGAGGTCATTTTCGAACGCCTGGTTGGGGCCGAAATCCGGGTGGATCCGCACGGCCTTGACCGCGATCGTCGTGTTGCCCGCGTGGCCGCTGTTGAGGTGCAGGCCGGCCGAGACGCGCATCCGGTTGGCCGCGTCCTTGACGCAGTGCGCCGCCGTCAGCACCACGTCGGGCGCGATGAAGGAGCCGCCGCAGTAGGCGCTCGTGCCGCCTTCATCGGTCAGGCCGGCCATGAAGGGGTGCGGGCCGGACTCGTGGCCGCCGATGATCTTGGGGTCCGAGGAGTCGGGCGGGCGGGCGTTGCAGCTCGTGACGAGGGCGGCCGCGGCCAGGACGAAGAGGAGCATCTTCATACCGAATGTCTCGCTTTCTAAAGGGGTCATCGGGCGCCGGCTTTTACGCCAGCCGCGACCCGCGGCGCAAGGGGAATCGGCCCTCCGGCCAGCACGTCGAGGGCGTTCGCGGCCGCGTGCCCGCGCGCCGTGTTGTCGAAAATACACCAGGTTTCGCGCACTTCCGCCTCTAGCCGGGCGATCAGATCGCGGAGGAATGGGGCCTCGTAATTCGAGTGGTAGACCTCCGGCGAGCCGTGCAGTCGATACTAGGCCCTTGTGGTGGCGGTAAAAGCTCGTGTCGATCTCGACCCCGGGAAAGACCGCCGCATACCGCTCGAGGTGCGAGCCCGTCGCCGGGAATGCCGGGGCCGAGGCCCGCGGCACCGACCAGCCCGCCGTACCGATGATGACTTAATCCAGGCTCACGAGGGTCCTCCTCCCCGCGCTAAATGCAACGCCTGATCCATAAGCAGCAGCGTTCTAAACAGTTCATTTTGAGCGTGTTGCGCTAATGGCAACGGAAATGCCGGGTTTCGCTGAACTTTGATTTGTTGGCTACAGCAAACACTGATAGCACTTCGCGCACTGGCGATAATTGATCAGACCTTGGCGGACGATGGGGGCGGCGAGCGTGTGGTTTGAGCGACTAAGAGCCCGGATGTTCAGGACGAAAGCCTGGCGGTGCGACCTCGAGCGGCTGGGCTCGCTGGCGGCGGGCACCGGCGAGCTCTTCCTGATCTATGACGTCCAGGCGGCGCGGATCACCCACGTCAATGCGGCGTGCCAGGGGGTGCTGGGCGTTTCCGGCGCCGGGCTTCGGACCCTGCCCCGTCGCGGCCTTGACCTGGTGCACGAGGCCGACCGCCGCCGTGCGGCCGACCTGGCGCTCGACGCGCTGGCGGGCCGGACCGTCCTGGCCGAGTTCCGCATCGTCCGGCCCGCCGGCGAGGTGCGGTGGCTGCGCGTCAAGGCCTACGCCCTGCGCGCCGCCGGCGGCGGCGCGCTCGAGCGGGTGATCGCCTTCGCCGAGGACGTCACCGACCGCCGCCGCGAGCTCGAGGGCCTGCAGACGGCGAAGGAGGAAGCCGAGCAGGTGAGCCTGAGCAAGACGCGCATGCTCGCCTCGACCAGCCACGAGATCCGCAACCCGCTCGGCGCCGTCATGGGGTACATCGAGCTCCTGCAGGACCCGGAGCTGCCGGCGCGCGAGCGGGTGAAGTACGTCGAGGTCATCCGTCGCAACGCCGAGATCCTCGGCCAACTCGTCAACGATATCCTCGACCTGAGTAAAGTCGAGGCGGGCATGCTCTCGTTCGAAAGCGCCCCCCTCGTGCTGGAAGGGCTGCTGAGCGACCTCACCTCGGCGCTTTTGGTCAAGGCGATGGCGCGCGGGCTGACCCTCACGACGACCGCGGCCGGCGACCTGCCCCATACGATCCAGACCGACCCCGGCCGCCTCCGCCAGGTGCTTATGAACGTCATCGGCAACGCGATCAAGTTCACCGAGCGCGGCGGCGTCACGGTTCAGGTGAGCGCCGAGGGCGTCACGCCCGACGCCCAAGGCGCCGACGACGGCGCCGCCAACGGCAAGCTCGCCTTCACCGTCACCGATACCGGGATCGGGATCAGTCTGGAGGAGCGCGAGCGCCTTTTCGAGCCCTTCAGTCAGGTCCACGCGGTGGGGGCGGCCGCGTCCCCCGGCGGCACGGGCCTGGGCCTCGTGTTCGCGCGCGAGCTGGCGCGCGGCCTCGGCGGCGATGTCACGCTCGCGGAGAGCACCTCCGGCGTCGGCTCGACGTTTCGGGTCGAGATCCCTTTGAGCCGCGAGCGGAAAGAGATGATCGCGCGACCGCCGCCCGCCGCCGCCCCGGTGCCGAAGCCGCTGCTGTTGAGCGGTCGCCGCGTCCTCCTCGTCGAGGACTCGACCGACGTTCGGCTGCTAGTGTGCCGGCTCCTCTCGGTCGCCGGCGCCCTCGTCGAGACCGCCACCGACGGCGTCGACGCCGTGCGCCGCGCCGCCGACGAGCCCTTTGACGTGGTGCTGATGGACCTGGAGATGCCTCGCCTAAACGGCCTCGAGGCGACGCGCCAACTCCGCCGGCGCGGCTTCGACCGGCCGATCATCGCGCTGACGGCGCACGCCATGCGCCACGAGCTCGACGCCTGCCTCGCCGCCGGCTTCGACGACCACCTGGCGAAGCCGGTGGATCACCGGCAACTCCTGGAAATGGTGCGCGCCTACGCCGATCGCGCCCTCGGCATGCGCGCCGTGCACCTTCAGTAACGAGGCTCAAGGCTGACTGTTGGTGCGGTCCGCGGCCGCGAGGCATTCGCCAAGGGGGCCATAATAGATCTGGCCTTGATAGACATGGAAGCCCCAGGCGTCGACCGACCAGCGCTTGAGGTACCAGACCTCGTCCTGGCCGGCGCAGATCGCGATGAGCGTCAGTCCGGTGAAGTAGGAGCGCACCTGATCGAGGCGCTCGGCCTGGGCCAGGCAGATCGCGCGCGTGCCGAGGAAAAGCTGGTGCGCAACCCGGACCTGGTTCGCGTCGATGATCGAAAACGTCAGGTAACCCGGCCCCGGGGGGCAGTCGTAGGTCGCCCGGGCGAAGACCGGCTGAAAGGGGTCCGGATGGTTCCCGTCGGCGCGCGCGCCGCTGGCCGCAAAGGCGAGGAACAGGACGAAGGACCGCAAAAGCATGTTCATGGACGTTTCCTCTCGAGTGATTGCCGTCGTCTTGAATGGAGCCTAATGCGGCCTCGTCGGCGCGAATGGCGGCGCCTTCAGGACCGCCGCCCGTTCCCCGACGACCTGAATGCGCCCGGCCCCGTGGTCGATGTAACCCACCTGCTCCGGTGCGATCAACACCCTTTTGCCGCCCGGGATCCAGTTCCGGATCGCGACGACGAGGTGCGTGATGCGCCACGCGTCCGGATCGACGATGAAATCGGCGACGTGGCCGATCTCCCCGTCCTTGGCGCGCAAGCGGTAACCCCGCAGCTCGACGCAGCCTCGCACGTGCGGATCGGCCACGGTCCACGGCCCTTCGCGCACCCGCGCCTCCTCGTCCAGGACCTCCTGCGGCGGGAGGCGTCCGCGCCACGAGTCGCCGAATGGGCCGCGCGCCGGAACGAGCGGCAACCCCCAATAAGCCGGCCAGGCATCGGCGTCGCTGAAGCGTCGGTCGTAGACGGCGCGCGGATCCGGCGGCGCCTCGTACTCGAGGGGCGGCGCGGCTTCGACCTGGCGGCGCGTAAGATTCGTCACGAGTACGCCGCGCCGGTCGCTCACGCCGCGCACGGCGGCGGGCACGACGAGCACACGCCGCCCGGTCAGCCAGCCATCGGTGCGGACCACGACGAAGCGCACGCTCCAATCGCGGTCATCGATCAGGAGGTCGTTCTCCTTACCGAACAGCCCATCGAGGGCGGCGATCGCATAGCCGCGGAGCTGACTTGCAGTATGAAGCATCGGTCCACCGCTGCGCTTTTTCGCCCGATGAGGGCCTGATTTGACAATGCAACCCTCATGCCGCCCTCGTTCTCATCCATTGTGGCCCCGTTCCTGCATTGAACATGGATGACCTGTGTGGACCAAGTCGACCGCATGCGAGGGAGATGTCATGCCGAATAGGAAGACCAAAGGGGCGGCGAGCGAGCCGAAAGAGTTCGATCCGCGCGAGCACCCCGATTTTCACACCCGTGAAGGTAAGGAGTTCGACCCGCACAAGCAGACGGAGTCGAAGGCCGAGCGCGAAAAAGTCCAACCGGACCCACCCCGCCGCTAAAGCGTCAGCCCCGCCGCCCGGCTCCGGATAGCTTGCGCTCGAGGTTGAACGCGGCGCCGATCAGCGCCAAATGCGTCAGAGCCTGCGGAAAGTTGCCTAGGTGCTCCCCGCGCCGGCCGATCTCCTCGGAGAAGAGCCCGAGTCCGCGTCGAGCAGCGCCGCGAAGATCGTCGGCGCGTCGAAGTGCGGAAAACAAAGGAAATCGATGGTCCCGTCCATCGCGACGAGCGCCAGCGTGTGCAGGTCGCCGATGACGCCGCGGTTTTCGATGGGATGTCGGGGGCGCGGGCCATCGGGGTGCGGTGTGACCTCGGGCCACCTCTACCCGGGCCTGGCGACCGAGGCGGAGCTGCGCGGCGAGAGGGTCTTCAACGAGAAGGGCAACTGCGCCTCGTGCCATGCCGCCTCGTACTTCACCGACAACCAGATGCACGACCTGCGCGCCGAGCGGTTTTTCACGCCGCGGACCATCAACGACATGCTCGCGTCGACGGACGGGGCGATCAAGACCTTCCCGCTGCGCGGCATCCTGCACTCGCCGCCTTACCTGCAC
>JAYVWD010000024.1:0-1695 GCA_043786345.1 Pseudomonadota bacterium | reverse complement strand
AACGGAGGATTTGCCGGACAGACCCTAGCCGCGCTTGATGAACGCCGGGCGTTTGAGGCTCGGCCGGTCGCCGAACTCCGGTTTGACCGGCGGGTTTTTCGCCAAGGCTTCGAGCGCGAGCTTGATCGCCATGTCGAGCTGCGGATCCCGGCCCTTCGCCCAGTCCTGCGGCGCGATGTCGACCTCGACGTCGGGGTCGGTGCCGTAGTTCTCGACGCCCCAGCCGACGTCCTTGAACCAGGTCGCGTACTCGGGCTGCGTGACGACCGTGCCATCGACCAGCGAGTTGCGCCCGTCGATGCCGATGACGCCGCCCCAGGTGCGTTTACCGATCAGGGGCCCGAGCTTCAACATCTTGAATCCATGGCTGAATATGTCGCCATCCGAGCCAGCGAACTCGTTCGTCACGGCGATGATCGTGCCGTCCACGGCGTACATCGGCTCGCCGATCGGGTGGAGGTGGTGCGAGACGGTATAGCTCAGGCGCTTCCGCGCCAGCTTCTCGAGGAGGAGCTGCGAGACGTGGCCGCCGCCGTTGTAGCGGACGTCGATGACGATGCCGTCGCGGTAGCTCTCCTGCGGGTAGTAGCGGTGGAACTCGGCGAACCCGCGCGGCCCCATGTCGGGCACGTGCACGTAGCCGATGCGGCCGTCGGTGGCGCGGTGCACGGCGGCGCGGTTCGCCTCGACCCAGCTACGGTAACGGAGCGCCATCTCATTGTTGAGCGGGCGCAGGACGACGCGGCGCGAGGCCCCGTCGACCTTGCCGCTCCGCACCGTGAGCGCGACGTCGACGCCGGCCTTGTGCACGAGCAGCTCGTTGGGCGAGGTGGCCGCGTCGACCGGCACGCCGTCCACCGCCAGGATGTAGTCGCCCTCGGCGACATTGGCCCCGGGCGTCGCGAGCGGCGAGTCGGCCGTCCGGTCCCAGGCGTCGCCGCGGACGATGCGCTCGACTTTCCAGCCTTTCCCGTCGAAGGCGAGGTCGGCGCCCAGGCGGCCGAGGGGATAGACGGGCCCCGGCTTCATGTCGCCGCCGATCTCGTAGGCGTGCGAGGTGCCGAGCTCGCCCTGAACCTCCCAGGCCAGGTCCGAGAACTCGGAGCGCGTCGCGACCCGGTCCAGGATCGGGAGGTAGCGCTCGTAGACTTCGGCCCAGTCCACCTGGCTCAGGTCGGTCGTCCAGAAGTGGTCGCGCTGCATCCGCCACATCTCGCGGAGCATCTGGCCCCATTCGGCGCGCGGCACGACGGAAAGACGGATCCGGTCCAGGTCCACCCAGCCGCTCTGGCGCGAGGGCTTCGTCTCCTTGGCGTCCGGCTTGGCCGCGGTCTTCACGACGCGGATCCGGTCCTTGTGGCGGTAGGCCAGGGTCTTGCCGTCCTTACTCAGGCCGAAGGCGTTCACGCCCTCGACGAAGGGCTCGAACTTCATGGTCTCGAGGTCATAGACGTGCAGGCGCGCGGGCGGCGCCTCCATCGACCACGAGCTGTTGAGGCTGCCCTCGACCGGCGACTCCGACACGAAGATCTTGGTTTTGGTCGCCAGGATGCGGTAGTAGCGCGCCTCGGGCACGGGGAACTCGACGATGCGGTCCTCGATGCCGTCGAAATCAATGACGATCGGCTTCGGCGCGTCGGCCTGAGCCTCGTCCTTTTTTCCGTCATCCTTTTTCCCGTCGTCCTTTTTCGCAGC
>JAYVWD010000023.1:0-4565 GCA_043786345.1 Pseudomonadota bacterium | reverse complement strand
GGCCGGGGCCGCCCGCAAGCGGCCGTGCAGGAACGAGCGCAGGGCGCGGTGCAGGTGCGAGGGCGGGGCATGCCCCGCGCGCGGATGGAGCACGCCGCCTGGCAGCGCCTGCGTCGCGAGGAGGAGGAGCGTCAGGAGCTGCGCGCCGACGAACACCGCGAGGAAATAGATGACGTTGACCGGGTGCGTCCCGTCGTAGGCGAGGAGCGCCGCCGCCGAGGACCCGCCGGCGAACAGCCCGAAGCCGGCGAGGGCCAGGCCGGTACCCGCGAGCGTGCGGTCGAGCTTCTGGCCCGCCGTCGTCTCGCCGGGCTTTTCTACGGCCTCGAGCCAGGCGCGGAGGAGCGCGGGTCGCGGGCTGGCGCCCGTCGGATCCCTAGGCCGCATTGCCGCCGCCGCCGCCTCGTCGCGCGCGCGGCGTGAGGCGGGGCCGAGCGCGGTGTCGTCCGAGAGCCGGAGCTCCAGGTCGAACAGCTCGCCGAGCGTGAGGGCTTGGCTTGGCATGGTCTTCGTGGCGCCGACCTCCCGGAGGCCAGCCTAGCATTCCCGGGCGCCTTGAGCGACGCCCGATTCCCGGGAGTATGACGAAGACGTAGGCGTCGAGGTGGACGGAAAGCTCAGCAAAAGGCCGCCGACCGGCGCGACCCGCTACCGCGCCGCCACCGTCATCACCGCCGCCGGCCCCTGAACGCACCCCTCCGTCCGGCCCCCGCTCCCGCACAAAAGTGCGTTCGCGGCGACCACCCGCCGCACCGCGAGCGGCCCGGCCCCCGGCGTCGCCGGGTCGAGTCCATACCGGACGCTCGCCAAATAGGCGGCGCCGGTCCGCGCGAGCAGGTCCTCGGAGACGAGCGTCGCGGTGATCGCCCTGTGCCGCAGTAAGGAAAACCCGCCGAGGGCGACCGCCGGCCGCACGCCCGCCGAAGGCGCCAGGACCAGGTCGACCGCCGCCAGGATCTGGCCGCCCGCGCGGCGCGAAAGGCAAGCGCGGGCCTTGGCGAACAACGTGCCCTGGGACCCGTGCCAGGTTTCGATGCCGGCGCACCGCCACGGCTCGGACGGGGCGGGCGGCGTCCGGGATCCGTCCTCGTTTCCCGCCTCGGCCGGCGCCGGCTCCGCAATGGCACACTTCGCCCCGAGCGCCTGGCAGAGGGCGAGCAGATTCGTCGGCCGCAGGTCGAGCGCCTCCGCGACGCCCGCGACGGCCTTCGCGAACCGCAGCGACTCCGGCGCGTGCGGCCGCACCGGCATCGCCGGCCGTACCGGCGTCCAGCCCTTCTCGCGCAATGCCCGCGGCACGACCAGCTCGTGCATGTCGCCCGTCGTCATGACCGCGACGCGGGTCACGCGCTCTTTGCCTTGCGCGAGCACCGTCCGGACCTCGAGCGACTCCACCCCGGCCGCCGGCAGGAGCAGCTGATAAACATCCATCTGTTTAATGACCGCCGCGGGCGCGACGCCGAGCGCCGCCGCCAGCGCTTCGACCGAGCGCGGCTCCTCGGCCAGCGCCGCCGCGGCCGTCTGCGCGAAGACCGCGGCCGGCGCGAGGGCCGCCGCCTTGCACGCGGAAAGCCCGGCGAGGGCGGCGCTCAGAGCGCCGGCGCCGGCCGTCCGCATCAACCGCGAGGTCCGTGCTTTCAAGGGATCCACCCTTTCCCGTCGGTGTTCGCCGGGCCGCGTCGAACGCCAGCCGGGCTTTTGGGGCTCAAAGGATCTTGATGCGCTTGTCGGGCGCCGTCGGAAAGACGAAGGCCTTCCCTTCTAGGTAGTCGGCGATCAGCTCGCGAAACACGCCGAGGTCCGCCTCGACGCCGACGTCGTTGAGGCCCGGGACCCCCGAGGTCTGGGTGGCCAGAAAGTCGAAGGTCCCGATCTTAAACGGGCCTTCCGCCAGCGCGGCGCCCGGCGCGTTCGAGAAGAGGAGGCGGCCGTCGCTGAGCGCGACGCGCACCAGCTCCCCCTTGGCCTTGTCGTAGGTGATGTCGAGGCCGCTCGGCACGAGGATCCCGTACTCGCCCTGGTTGACGACGGCGTCTTTCGCGAGGCGCACGAGGTGGGCGCGGTCGACGGGCTTGAGGACGAGCGTCTTGTTCGAGAACGGCAGCACTTTGAACAGGCGCTCGTAGGTGACGACGCCGTCGCCAGCCGCCTCGCAGAAGCTCTGCGCCTCCGGCGGGCACGCCCCGTGCCGCATGGAAAGGCCGGCGAAGGCGCGGGTTTTCTCCGCCTTCACCCGGCGCGTCGCCGTGTCGAAGACGAGGTCGATGCGCCCGAACATCGTGCCGCCCGAGCCCGACTGGACGACCGGCACGCCCTGGATGTCATACCGCTCGACCAGGCGCCTTTACGGGACCGGCCACGGCCGGAGTCACGGGCCGGTCGCGGTCAGCTGCCGATAAAGCGCCTCGACCTTGGCCCTCGCCCAGGGCGTCCGGCGCAGAAATTTCAGGCTGGATTGGATGCTCGGCTCATTGCTGAAGCAGTTGATCGCGATTTCTCCGGCGAGAAACCGCCAGCCGTAGCCCTCGACGAGCTCGGTGACGATCGCCTCGAGCGTCTTCCCCTCCAAAGGATCTTTGACGCGGGGTTTCGGGAAAAGGCGGCGTACGGCGCCCCGCACGCCGCTCAAATTTTCGACCGCCGCATCGGCGAAGTCGCACGAGGCGTGGTGGAAGCTGGCGACGAAGACCGCCTTCATCCCGACGGCCTGGGCCCCGCGGATGTCGTTTTCGGGATCGTCGCCGACGAAGAGCGCCTCGTCCGGCTCCACGGCGAGGCGGGATAGCGCGCTCCGGAAGATGCGGGGGTCCGGCTTCTCGACGCCTTCCGCCTCGGAGACGACGATCGTCGCGAAAAACGGCGCGATGCCGGCGGCCACGGCCTTGTCGTGCTGCATGGGAACGCGGCCGTTCGTGACGAGCCCGAGGCGGTAGCCGTCCTTCGTCAGGCCCTCGAGGCAGGCCGCGGCGCCGTCGTGGAGGCGGGCGCCGCGGATGGTCGCCGCATCGCGGTCGGCAAGGAGCTCTTGCCAAGTCGGGCCGCGGATGTCGAAATGGACGACGAGGGCCGCGAAGACGGCGCGTTTGGGGGCGCGGCCGTAGTCGTCCAGCTCCAGGAGTTTTTCGACGAAGGCGTTCTCCGAAAACGCGGCGTCGCGGCACAGGCGGCGGTACTGGTCCTCGGCCGCGGCCCGCATCGTGGCGCGGCGGTCGAACAGGGTCTCGTCCAGGTCGAACAGAATGGCCTTCAACATCGGGAGAATCCTTCACATGCGTGGCGCATTATGGGACATGGACGGCACCCTGGTCGACACCGCAGACCTGCATTTCGCGGCCTGGCGGGCGACCTGCCTCGCCAATGGGCGCGACCTGACGCGCCCCGAATTTTTTGCGACCTTCGGCCGCCGCAACGAGGAGACGATCCCCATTCTGTTCGGAGACCGCTTCGTCGGGCCCGCGGCCGAGGCCTTGGCGATGCGAAAAGAGGAGCTATATCGGGAGGCTGCGTTGGCCGGGGTGGACCTGCTGCGCGGCGGGCGCGCCCTGCTCGACCGCTTCGCGGCCACAGGCTGGCTGCAGGCGATCGGCTCCAGTGCGCCGCGGCTCAACGTCGCGCAGATCCTGCGGCAGACGGCGACGACCGGCATCTTCGCCGCCGTGGTCGCGGGCGAGGACGTCGCGCGCGGCAAGCCGCATCCCGACGTGTTTCTGCGCGGCGCGGCCCTGCTCGGCCTGCGGCCCGAAGACTGCGTCGTGTTCGAAGACGCGCCGGCCGGCGTGGCGGCGGCGAAGGCGGCCGGGATGAAGTGCGTGGCGGTGACGT
The DNA here is from genome assembly GCA_043786345.1 of Pseudomonadota bacterium. Lineage (GTDB taxonomy): Bacteria > Bdellovibrionota_B > Oligoflexia > Oligoflexales > CAIYRB01 > JANOTL01. The sequence goes on along the minus strand of JAYVWD010000023.1, from coordinate 743 downwards.
TTCGCAGCCACCATTCGGCGCAGGACCTGGGCGCCGCGGGCGCGGACTGGGTGGTGCGGGATCTGACCGAGGTCGATCCCGACCGGCTCTGACCGGCATGGCGCCCCGTCAAGACTCGAATGACTCGGTCTTGATGTGCTCCTCCGGCACCCCCGCATGCCGCCAATGCGCCGCCGCATGGTCCATGATCGCCTGGGGTCCGCAGGTCATGAACGTCGCCGTCCGGTAAGCCCCGTCGATCGCCGTCACCAGCTGGTCGTCGCTGATGCGGCCGTGCCAAAAGCCGTCCGCGGTCTTGTCCTCGCGGCTCAAAGTGACGTGGATCTTCACCCCTGGAACGCTGCGGGCCGCTTCGATCTCGGACCAGCAGATGAGGTCTTGCGTGCTCCGGTACGACACGAGGAGGGTCATGGATTTCGGGGCGCCGGGCGATCCGAGGCGGTCCTGGTTTTCGCGGACGATGCTGATGAACGGCGTCACGCCGCTGCCGCCCGCGACCATGATGAGGTGCCCGTGGTCGATCCGAGGGTCGAAGCAGAACTTACCGATGGGGCCGCGCGCGCGCAGGACCGAGCCGACCTGCACGGCGTCGCAGAGCCAGTTCGAGATCCTGCCGCCTTCGACGCGCTTCACCGTGAACGCGCTGAAGCCGTCCTGGTTGGGCGAGCTCGACATCGTGTACGAGCGGACGAGCGGCTTCTCCGCGACGTCGTCGAAGCGGAAGGTCAGGTATTGGCCGGCGG
>JAYVWD010000022.1:0-12303 GCA_043786345.1 Pseudomonadota bacterium | reverse complement strand
CGTCACGTGGACGACCACCGACACGGCGTCGAGGAGGTCCTTGTCGATAACAGTTGTTGCACTGAGCCGCGGGGATAAGTTAATGGTATTGAGATACTTAGGATTTTTGTGTGTCGTGTTGATGGCGTCGGCGACAGCCTGCGTACGGGTCCAGATCGTGACGTGATAGCCCTTCTCGGCGAGATGCTGAGCGAGGCACGTCCCGAAGTTTCCGGACCCTAACACCAGAATTTTCTCGCCGCGGCGGCTCGGAGTCATCGGATATCCCCCGTCGTTGTATCGGCAGAAAACCATAAGGTATTAGACCCGATGAATCCATACCTTCCCGTTGTTTTGATTCTGGTTTTTGGACTGGTTCTGGGAAGCATCCTGTCGGGCATGGCCCACTTCATCGGCCCCCGGCGGACGCAGCGCATCAAGTCCGAGCCCTATGAGTGCGGCGTGCCCACCGTCGGCTCGCGCGACAAGATGAGCGTCAAGTTTTACCTGACGGCGATCCTTTTCATCCTGTTCGACATCGAGACGGTCTTCCTGTACCTATGGGCCACGACTTTCAAGGCGTTGGGTTGGTTTGGCATCACCGAGATCCTCGTGTTCATGGTGATCCTCGTGGCTGGTTACGTCTACGTGGTCAAACGCGGCGCGCTGGAGTGGGACTGAACGATGCTGCACGAGCTCTGGGACAAGGTCGATCACGAGTTCATGATCCAGCTCGCCATGACGCTGGTCAAATTCGCCGTCGTCGCCGGGTTGGTTCTGCAGATCCCGCCCGTGATGGTGTGGGTCGAGCGCCGGGCGCCGGCGTTCATGCAGCGCCGCAAGGGTCCGAACCGGGTCGGCATCGGCAAGTGGCGCCTCTACGGCCTGATCCAGTCGCTCGCCGACACGGTGAAGCTGATCTGGAAGGAAGAGGTCGTGCCGGAGGGCGCCAACAAGGTCATGTACCACCTGGCGCCGATCTTCGCCGTCTTCCCCGCCTTTCTGGTCGCTTCAGCCATCCCTTTCGGCAATGACTTCACGATCTTCGGGCACACGTTCGGAATGAGCGTGATCCGCGTCGACGTCGGCTTCCTTTTCATCCTCGCGATCTCGTCGCTCGCCGTGTTCGGCATAACCCTGGCGGGCTGGGCCAGCAACAACAAGTACGCGCTGCTCGGCTCGCTCCGCGCCTCGGCCCAGATGATCTCCTACGAGATCCCGCTCGGCATGTCGCTCCTCCCGATCGTGATCATCTACGGAACCCTCGACCTCAACGAGATCGTCCTCGGCCAGGCGCACGTCTGGCAGTGGGGCATCGTCCGGGCGCCGGTCTCGTTCATGCTCTTCCTGATCTGCATGTTCGCCGAGACCAACCGCGCGCCGTTCGACCTGGCCGAAGGCGAGAGCGAGCTGGTCGCCGGCTTCCACACGGAATACAACTCGGCGAAATTCGCCGCTTTTTTCCTCGGCGAGTACGTGTCGATGTTCGTGCTGGGGTGCCTCGCCTCGGTCGTCTTCTTCGGCGGCTGGCAGATCCCGTTCGTCAGCTACGACCTGCTCGTGAAGGTCTGCGGCGGCTACACCCTGATCGCATCGCTGATCGGGGCGGTGGTGCTGCTGCTCAAGGGCGCGTTCTGGATGTGGTTCTACGTGTGGGTGCGCTGGACGCTGCCGCGTTTCCGCTACGACCAGCTCATGGCCCTCGGATGGAAATTCATGTTGCCGATCGGCCTCGCCAACATCCTGATAACGGCGCTCTGGGTCGCTGCATTCCGGTTCTGAGAGGAAACGTCGCACCATGCTCCAAATCCTGACCTTCCACGCGCTCGCCGGACTGATCACGCTGTGCTCCGTCATGGTCGTCGCCAGCCGCAACCCGGTGACCAGCGCGGTCTTCCTGGTCGTCGACCTGTTCTGCATCGCGGGCCTTTACGCGCAGTTGGACGCGCACTTCATCGCGGCGATCCAGGTCCTGATCTATGCGGGCGCCATCCTGGTGCTCTTCGTCTTCGTGATCATGCTGCTCAACCTCGAGGTCACGCGGGCGAGCTGGAAGGTGTCGGCCCCGGAGATGGGCGTGCTGTTCGTGACGCTGATCGGCTTCGTCGCCATCGCCGTCATGATGGCCCTCGGCGAGCCGGGCGGGCAGGCGGGCAACATGACCCCCGAGGCGATCCAGGCGGCCGGGGGCAACACCTACGTCCTCGGGATGCTGCTGTTCACCAAATACCTCTGGCCCTTCGAGCTGGCGTCCATCCTGATCCTGCTCGCGATCGTCGCCAGCATCGTCATCGCCAAGAAGGACAAGGTCGAGAAGCCGGCCGGCGACAAGAAAGGCAAGGTGCTCGCGCATGGTACCCGTTGATTACTACCTGGTCCTCGCGACCGTCGTGTTCCTGTGCGGCGTGGTCGGCGTGCTGTTCCGCCGCAACCTCATCATGGTGCTGATGTCGATCGAGCTGATGCTCAACGCCGTCAACCTGGTGTTCGTCGCGGCCTCCCGGGCCCTCGGCAACTTGGACGGCCAGGTCATGGTGTTCTTCATCATCACGGTCGCCGCCTGCGAGGCGGCCGTCGGGCTCGCCATGGTGATCGCCCTCTACCGACGGTACGGCACGATCGACACGAATTTCCTCCGGGTGTTGCGCGGTTAAGTCCCAGAGAATGAGGCTTCTGACATGTTCTGGATGATCATCTTCTTTCCGCTGCTCGGCGCCCTCTTGAACGGCCTGATTCTGCGCAACCGCGTGCCGAAGGTCGTCTCGCACCTGGTCGGCTGCGGCGCGATCATCGCCGCCTTCGTGTGCGCGCTCGCGACCTTCCCGACGGTGCTCGGCGAAAATGCCATCATCGTCCACGGGATGGAGTGGCTCAAGGCCGGCAGCTTCTCGGCGCCTTTCAACTTCATCCTCGACCGGCTGTCGGGCCTGATGATGCTGGTCGTCACCGGCGTCGGCGCGCTGATCCACATCTACGCCGGCGGCTACATGCACGAGGAGAAGGAGGTCTGGCGCTTCTTCGCTTACCTCAACCTCTTCGTCTTCATGATGTTGCTGCTCGTCTTCGGCGACAACATGATGGTCATGTTCATCGGCTGGGAAGGCGTCGGCCTCTGCTCCTACCTGCTGATCGGCTACTGGTACGAGAGCGACGCCAACGCCGCTGCCGGGATGAAAGCCTTCCTGGTCAACCGGATCGGGGACATCGGGTTCCTGATCGGCATCTTCATGACGTTCCGCGCCTTCGGCACCGTGTCGTTCTCGGAGCTGCGCGAAATCGTGCTGAGCGGGCCGGGACTGACGGCGATCCAGCTCGAGTCGGTCGGGGCGATCACGCTCGCCCTCTTCATCGGGGCCTGCGGCAAGTCGGCGCAGCTGCCGCTGTTCGTCTGGCTGCCGGACGCCATGGCCGGACCGACGCCCGTCTCGGCCCTGATCCACGCGGCGACGATGGTCACGGCGGGCATCTATATGATGACGCGCCTCAACTTCCTCTACTACCTGGCGCCGGGAACGCAGACGGTCGTCATGTGCGTCGGGGCCGCGACCGCGCTCTTCGCCGCGACGATCGCGCTCGTGCAGAACGACATCAAGAAGGTGCTGGCCTACTCGACGGTCAGCCAGCTCGGCTACATGGTCCTCGGGTGCGGCGTCGGGGCGTATTCGGCCGGGGTCTTCCACCTCTTCACCCACGCCTGCTTCAAAGCGCTGCTCTTCCTCGGGGCCGGCAGCGTGATCGTCGCGATGCACCACAAGCAGGACATGCGCGAGATGGGCGGCCTGCGCAAGTACATGCCCGTCACCCACGGGGTCATGCTGGTCGGCGTCCTCGCGATCATCGGCTTCCCGGGGCTCGCCGGCTTCTTCTCGAAGGACGAGATCCTCTGGCGCGCCTGGACGGGCGGCGGCCCGATCATCTGGGGAATGGGCGCGCTGGCGGCCCTGTGCACGGCGTTCTACATGGTGCGCCTGTTGATGCTGACCTTCTACGGCCCGAACAGAAGCGACCACCACACCCGCGAACACCTGCACGAGACCCCGGTCCACATGTGGGGCCCGCTCGTCGTCCTCGCGATCATGAGCGCGTTGGTCGGCTACCTGAACGTGCCGCACGTCCTGCCGTTCCCCGCGCCCGGCCTGTTCGAGCACTACCTCGAGCCGGTCATCAAGATCCCGGCCCAGGCGAAAGAGCATTGGGAGCACCTCGAAGCCCACTACCCGGCGAGCCAGGAGTTTCTGCTCATGGGGATCTCGGTGCTCGGCATGTTCCTGGCGTCGGCCTTCGCCATCAAGCTTTACGCGAACGGCCCCTCGCCGGCCGCGGGCGCGATCAAGGACCGCTTCACGCGCACCTATGACCTGCTCCTCAACAAGTATTACGTCGACGAGATCTACGACGGCTACATCGTCCAGCCGCTCCGCGAGATGTCGCACTTCATGTGGAAGGTGATCGACACGACGATCATCGACGGCGCGGTGAACGGGGTGGGGCAGGCGTGCATGCTGATCGGCGGGCTCGCGAGCTTCCGGATGTCCGGCAGCCTGCACCGCCACGCGATGGTGCTGGTTTTGGGCATTCTTTGCATGCTGTCCGTGCTGATTTTCTGAATAGGGCCTTAAGCTTCATGGAATTCATCAATCATCACATCCTGAGCTTCATCACCTTTGCCCCGCTCGTGACGGCGCTCGTCGTGCTCGCGATGCCGACCCTGGCCCTGGCGCGGTGGGCGTCGATGATCGGCTCGCTCCTGGCGCTGGCCGGCGGCGCGCACGTCTGGGCGCACTTCGACGCCAGCAGCGCCGGGATGCAGTTCACCGAGGCCTACGCGTGGATCCCGGCCTTCGGCATCCGCTACCTGATGGGCATCGACGGCCTGAGCCTTTTGCTGGTGATGCTCACGGTCGCCCTGCAGCCTCTGATCCTGCTCAGCCTCTGGGGCGTCGACGAGAAGCGCCAGAAGGCGTTCCTGGCCTTGTTCATGGTGCTCGAGACCGGGATGCTCGGCTCGCTCGTCGCCTTCGACATGGTCTTCTTCTACGTGTTCTGGGAGGCGATGCTCATCCCGATGTACTTCATCATCGGCATCTGGGGCGGGGCGAACCGGATCTACGCGACCACCAAGTTCATCATCTACACCTTCGTCGGCTCGCTCTTCATGCTGGTGGCGGCGATCGCGCTCTACATCCTGCACTACCAGCAGACGGGCGTGTATTCGACGAGCCTCCTGGACCTCTACCAGACCTCGCCGCTCTATGAGACCCAGCTCTGGCTGTTCGCGGCCTTCGCGGTGGCCTTTCTGGTGAAGGTGCCGGTCTTCCCGTTCCACACCTGGCTCCCCGACGCGCACACGGAAGCGCCGACGGCCGGCTCCGTGGTCCTGGCCGGCGTCCTGCTTAAGCTCGGCACTTATGGCCTGATCCGCTTCGCGATCCCGCTCTTTCCGCAGGCGGTGGCGACCTTCGCGCCGCTGATCGTGGCGCTCGGCATCATCGGGATCATCTACGGCGCGCTGTGCGCCTGGATGCAGAAGGACGCCAAGAAGATGGTCGCCTTCTCGTCCGTGTCGCACCTGGGCTTCGTGGTGATCGGCTGCATCGCGCTGCAGGCCGGCGGCGCGACGATGTCGGTCGAGGCGCTCACCGGCGCCATCTATCAGATGATCAACCACGGCGTCAGCACGGGCGCCTTGTTCTTCCTGGTCGGCGTCATCTACGAGCGCCGCCACACGCGCCTCCTCTCGGACTTCGGCGGCCTGGCGAAGGTGATGCCCTGGTTCGGGACCTTCCTGATCGTCTCGACCCTGAGCTCGGTCGGCCTGCCCGGCACGGGCGGGTTCGTCGGTGAATTCCTGATTCTTCTCGGCAGCTTCAATACGTCGCCGCTGGCCGGCACGCTGGCCTCGCTCGGCGTGCTGCTCGGGGCGATCTACATGCTGACGCTCTGCCGCAAGATCCTCTTCGGGCCCCTCGACAACCCCAAGAACCAGGGCCTCAAGGACCTGTCGCCGCGCGAGTTCGGCTACCTGGCGCCGCTCGCGGTGCTGGCGATCGTGATGGGCGTGTTCCCCAACTTCTTCCTGGACAAGTCGCGCGCCTCGATCGAACACCTGGCCAAGAACTATCGCAATTACAGACTCGTCGCGACATCGGGCATGCTGCATGAGACGGCGCCGACGCAGACCGCGGAGGCCGGACATTGAATTATAACTTTCCCACGCTGACGAAGGACTTCTACCTCGCCGCCAGCCCGATCCTCATCCTCTGCGTCGGCGCGATCGTCGCGATGCTCCAGAGCGTCTACAAGAGCGCCAACAAGCCCGCCGCCGTCCTGATCGTGGTCGCGGCCAGCCTCCTCGGGTCCATGGTCGCGAGCTTCGTCGGTACGCCCCTCGTCGAGACGTCCTTCCTCGAAGGCACCTTCATCGCCGGATCCCTGGCGCAGTTCGGGCAGGTGACGATCCTGGTGATCGCGCTGGTCGTGGTGATGCTCTTCCGCGAGACCTACAATGCGGCGCGGTTTTTCCGCGGGGAAATCGCGGCCCTCTACCTGATGATCGTCTGCGGGATGCTGGTCATGGTGTCGAGCGAGGACCTCATCACGCTCTTCGTCGGCCTCGAGCTCTCGTCGATCGGCCTCTATGCCGTGGTCGGTTACCTGAACCCGAGCCGCCGCAGCCAGGAAGGCGCGATCAAATACTTCGTCCTCGGGTCGTTTGCGGCCGCCTTGCTGCTCTTCGGCTTCGCCCTGCTCTATGCGTCGACGGGCAGCATGCGCCTGAGCGACATCGTCGAGGCGCTGCCCAAGCTCGTGAACCACCACTGGGTGCGCTTAGGGGTCGTGTTCTCGATCGCCGGCCTAGGGTTCAAGCTGGCCCTGGCGCCGTTCCACCTTTGGGCCCCGGACACCTACGAAGCCGCGCCGACGGGCATCACGGCCTTCATGGCGACGACCGTCAAGGCGATGATCCTGATCGTGGCGATGCGCCTCTTCGCCAGCGGCCTGGCGCCGATCTTCGACGTGTGGATGCCGGCGCTGATGTTCCTCGCGATGCTGTCGATGATCCTCGGCAACATCATGGCCCTGGTGCAGACGAGCCTCAAACGCATGCTGGCGTACTCGTCGATTGCGCACTCCGGCTACATGGCGATCGCCATCTGCGCGCTCGGCGGGCAGTCCGGCGGTTTCCCGGTCGCGGCCATCCTCTACTACCTGGTCGGCTATGCAATCGTGTCCCTCGGCGCCTTCGCGGTGCTCATGTGGCTCGAGAGCGAAGGCAACGACAACCTCCTGCTCGACGACCTGACGGGTCTGGTCAAGACGCACCCCTGGGCCGCCTTCGCGATGGCCTTCTTCATGTTCAGCTTCGCCGGCATGCCGCCGACGGTCGGGTTCATGGGGAAATTCTTCGTCTTCAACGCCGCGCTGACGAGCCACCTTTACGGGCTGGTCATCATCGGGGTCATCGGCAGCTCGATCTCGCTGTTCTACTACCTGCGCGTGATCGTGAAGATGTACATGTCGGAGCCGGTCAAGGTCGCGGCGCCGCTGGCGCCGACCCGCTCGTTCGTGATCACGGGCCTGCTCGGCGTGGCGCTCGTGTTGGCGCTGCTGCTCGGCACGGTGCTGCCGGGCACGGTGATGGAGTCGATGTCCAAAGCTTCGCAGGACGTCGCGCGCGGCGGGCGGCCGGTGCCCGCCGCGAACGTCACGGGCCACTGACGCCAGAGGCGGACGCACGTGTACCCGATCCTTTTTTCCTGGGGTCCCGTGGTCTTGCCGGCCTGGCACACGATGTACGTGGTCGGGGCGATCACGGCGTTCATGATCCTGTTGCTGCTCGCGCGGCGGCACCACCAGGACATCCCCGAGCGGGCGCTGTCGCGGCTCTTCATCGTCTGCTACATCGCCGGATACTTCGGCGCCCGCCTGCTTTCGATCCTCGTCGAGGAACCCGAGACGAGGGGGGTTACGGCGACGCTTGCGAGCCTCTTTCAATTCGGCGGGATGACGTTTTACGGCGGGGCGATCGCGTCGTTCGTGGGCGGCATGGTCTACTGGCGCCTGGCGAAGCTCCGGCTCGCCGACCTGATCGACCTCGGGCTGCCGGCGGGGCTCGCGGCCTTGAGCCTCGGCCGGATCGGCTGCTTTCTCAACGGCGACGACTACGGCCTGCCGGTCCCGCTCGGGAAGGGGCAGCTGCCGCCGTTCTGGGCCGTGACGTTTCCGAACCTCAAGGACGGGGTCGCGCGGTATCCGGTGCAGCTCTATGAATCGCTCAGCGTCGCGGTCCTCGTCGTCCTCCTGATCGCCTTCTACCCGCGCCTCCGTGCCGCGTTCCGACCCGGAGCGGTCGGCTTCTTTGGGATTGTCATCTATGCCAACCTGCGATTTGGACTGGAGTTTTTGCGCGGCGACTTCCGCGGGTCGGTGCTGGTGGACTGGCTGTCGACGTCGCAATTCCTGAGCATCTGCGTACTCGCGGTGGCCGGGGCGTCGGTGCCTTACTGGCTGTCACGGTCCCCGAAGGCGCCGGCCTGAGCGCGCACCTTCACAAGCCGACCGGGCGGTGGAAGCTCGGGCTCGGCCTCGCGCTCTTCACGTCGGTGTGTTGGGGCGGGCTGCCGGTCGCGCTCAAGGTCGTGCTCCGCAACCTGGATGCCGCGACGCTGTCGTGGTTCCGGTTCGTGCTGGCGTCCGCCTTCATGCTGTCCTGGCTGGCGGCGAAGGGCCAGCTGCCCAAGCTTCGGGCCACCGGGCCCCGGACCCGCTGGCTGCTCGTGATCGCGGCGGCCGGCCTCGGGGCGAACTACGTCTTCTTCCAGCAGGCCATCAGGTTCACCGGCGCGGCCGCGGGGCAGGTCCTGGTGCAGCTCTCGCCCCTGATCCTGATCGCGGGCGGGGTCTTCGGCTTCAAGGAGCCGTTCAGTCCGGTGCAAAAGATCGGGCTTGGCGTCATGCTCGCCGGCTTCCTGGTCTTTCTGAATGAGCGCCTCGACTCCGTCCCGAGCGGCGCGCAATTCAGCTATGGGTTCGGGCTGATCGTGGTCGCCTCGGCGGCCTGGGCGGCGTATGCGATGGCGCAAAAACAGCTGCTCATGCGCTTTACCTCGCCGCAGATCATGGCCGTCGTCTACACCGGGTCGGCGCTCGCGTTGACCCCGCTGGCGCGGCCGGCCGACATCCTGGCGCTCGAGCCGGCGGTGCTCGCGATCCTGATCGCGTCGGCGCTCAACACGATCGTCGCCTACGGCGCCTTCGCGGAGTCGCTCGCGCACTGGGAAAGCGCCCGCGTGAGCGCCGTCATCGCGGTCACGCCCATCTTGACGCTCATCGCCTCCGAGCTGGCGAGCCGGTGGTGGCCGGGCCTGGTGGATACCGAGCACCTGCTGGTCATGAGCTACGTGGGCGCCACGCTGGTGGTCGCCGGATCCGTCGTGACGTCGATGGCGAGGCGGACGGTATGAGACGCGGATCCAGGGATCGACGGGCCTGCCGGTGCCGGGCGACTGGCTGTCCCGGGGCAAATACGATAACACCGCGAACGCGAAGGCGATCCGGGCGCCCTTTCTGCTGCTCGCGGGCACCGCGGACGATACGGCGCGGTTCTCGGATCATGGCCAGCTCGTCTTCGACGCGGCTCCGGAGCCGAAGGCCCTGGTGCTGGTGCCCAAAGGCTCGCACCGGCGGCTGCCCGACGATATGGGGCTCGCGACGTACAAAGCTACGATCGCCGGCTGGATCGAGGGTTTGCCCACGCCGCAATAGTGCTAAAATGGCCTAAAGCCCCCCTGAACGTTTAGGCCAAAGATGATGGCGAATCGCGCAAAGCACGTGGGACTCCTCGTTCTGCTCCTGTTGCAGGCCTGCGCCGCGCGACGAATCGACCCGGCGCCGCTCCCGCTGCCGGGCGTCGACTCGCCGTCGAGCCCGCAAAACCCGGTGCAAATCTCCGGGCGCCCCGGCGCCGCCGGCCAGTCCGGCTCCGGCTCCGGCTCGGAACCGGGCTCCGGGTCGGCGGGCGGCGCGGTGGAAGGGGTCGTCGATCCGTATCCAAACGGGCCGGCGGCCATGCCGGGGCCGAATTCCGGCCCGACCATCCCAGGACCGCCGGGCCCCGACCCATCCCCGCAGCCGAACCCCGGCCCCGGTCCGACCCCGCCGCTGCCCTTGCCGGAGAGCCCCGTTCTTGGCGACACGCCGTTGGCGGACAACCGCAACATCCTCCTCGGCGCGCCGCGCGACCGCCAAAACCGCCCCGAGATCCGCATCTCGCGCCGGCAGTACGTCCTCTCCTGGAACCCCGAGCGGCACACCATCAACTGGGTCGCCTGGATGCTCGAGCCCTCGGACTTAGGCTCCGTCGGGCGCCGCGACCATTTCTCCGAAGACCCGGATCTCGCCGCCTATACCGCCGACCACGGCCAGCACGCCGTCGGACCCGACGACTACGCCGGGAGCTGTTTCGACCGGGGTCACCAGGTGCCGTCCGGCGACCGCACCAATACCGACGCGGACAACGCCGCGACGTTCGAGATGAGCAACATCATCCCGCAAGCGGCGTACATGAACCGCGTCCTCTGGGAGCACCTGGAGGAGCGGGAGCGCGCCCTCGCGAAGGCCAGCGCCAGCCATATGGTCCTGATCGTCGCCGGCCCGATCTTCGGCCCGAACCCCGCGATGATCGGGCCCGCGCACGACATCGCGGTGCCGGCGCGAAACTTCAAGGTCATCGTCCCGCTCAACGCCAACCGCAGCGCCGACGCCTCGACCCCCGTCATCGCGGTCTCGATGCCCAACCTGACCTCGACCGGCACCGATGCCGCCGCCGATCACGCGCAGGCCTGCGCCGACTCGAAGAGCAGCGACACCAAGCCGTCGGCCGGCTCGCCCGACGACTGGCAGGCGTATGTCACGACGCTCGGCGCCCTCGAGGCTGAGGCCGGCTTCGACCTGCTGACCGCGCTTCCGGCGGCGACGCACACGGCGCTCGCCTCAAAGCCGCCTCAGAAATGACGCCGGGTTGGCGAGGACGGCCCGCGTGATCGTCACGTGCTCGACCTCGTCCCAAGGGACCGCGCACGGCGGGGACGGTGAACGGGCAGCCTTCGCGCGCCTTGGCCGACGGCGGAACCTCGATGCTGCGGAGGTGGATCAAAGTACGGCCTTTCCCGGGTGTTAGCGGCGCTTCCGGGACGCTCGAGGAACACTACGTTCCACCAACGCCTTGTCGCCGGCGCGCCCCTCCTGCTATCTACAGGACATGCGTGATTATCGCGACATCCTGAAAAACGAGCTGGAACGGCGGATGAACGCCAACCCCCGGTATTCCTTGCGGGCTTTCGCCCGGGACCTGCTCACGCCGGCGTCCCGCCTGAGCGAGGTCCTGAACGGCCGCCGGGGCCTTTCCGAGGCGAGCGCCGACCGCATCGTCCGGCGCCTCAAGCTCGGCGGCCTTAGCCCTTGTTGGCTTTGACGTCTTCCGTCTTGCTCAAATCGGGCGCCGGGTCGTCGGGTCCGAGGTCCTCGTCGGAGGGTGGCGCGGCGTTGAGCATACCCGCATCGGGCGGCGGCGGGTCGCCGGGAACCGGGGCATGGCCGGGCTTCATACTGTTGAACGCGGCCTTGTTCACCCGATAAAGCGTGTCGGAGCCGCTGCGCTTGACGAAGAGTTTTTCGCTCTGGCCCGGCACCGGGAAGGTGTCGAGGACGATCTCCGGCATCTTCTTCGGGTCCTTGAATCCGAGCGTGATCCGGTGCTCGGGCGGCGCGGCCAGGCTCTTGGCGGCGGGGTCGGTCGACGGCAGGAACTGGTCGGCGCGGGCGAATTCCAGGTCCACGACGAACGCGCGGACGTGGGCCTGCTCGGCCGGCTTGTCCTTCTCGCCGGCCTTCAGGGCGCCCTTGTCGTCGAGCTTCGCCGCGTCTTCGGGCTTGTACCAGGAGCCGCCGACGTTGACGTACTTGTCGCCGTCGACGTCCACGCGGGTCAGCTCGACGGAGTCGATGCGGAGGACGCGGCGGTTGCGGAAGTTGATCAGCTCCTTGCGGACCTTGACGCGCTGGTCGTCGGCGAGCAGGAGGAGGCGTTGGCGCGGGTCGAGGGCGGCGCCGAGCTTGTTGCCCTTGTCGAGGACCCGGAGCGTCGTGGCCTCGCCCTTGTCGGTCGTCCAGGTGATCGAGTAGTCCGGATTGTTGAACACGAGCGTCTCGTCGGTGCGCGGCGCGTCGACGAAGCTCTCGGCCCGGAGCTGGTTGAGGCCGTCGACGAAGTCGCGGACCTCGTTGTCGTCGGCTTCCATGGGCTCGGGCCGGACGATGGCGTAG
>JAYVWD010000021.1:0-8847 GCA_043786345.1 Pseudomonadota bacterium | reverse complement strand
CCGGACGAGCCGGCCGGCGGACCCCGCGCCGAAACAGACGGCCTGGCCGGCAAGCTTTGGCGCCGGCTCCGGGGAGGCGAACGTTAAGGCCCCACCCCGCTCCACGCTGCACTGACCGGCGCCGAAGCCGGCCCCCAAGGCCGCCGCCAACGCCGCGGCCTGACTCGGGATTCCCCGAGCTCTTGCCGTTGCGCCGAGGCGCGGCGCCTACACCGGGACGCGCAGGCTGCCGATCAGCGCGCCAGGACCCCCCTCCCCCTTGGTCCGGGAGCCTTTTTTGTGAATCCCTGCCACTTCGGCCGCTCCGAAGCGCCGCTCTTCGGCGCGCATCATCCGCCCGCCGGCGCCGCCCGGCGCGACGCCGGCGTCGTGCTCTGCTATCCCGGGCCGGAAGAGTACATGCGCGTGCACTGGGTCTACCGCCAGCTCGTGCAGCACCTGACGCGCCAGGGGTTTCATGTCTTCAAGTTCGACTACTACGGCACCGGCGACTCGGCCGGCGCGATGGGCGCGGGCGATCTGCCGCGCTGGCGGGCCGATGTCGTGACCGCGCTCGAGGAATTGCGCGACGTCAGCGGCGTCGCGCGCTTCGCGCTGGCCGGCGCCCGCCTCGGCGCGGCCCTCGCCGCGACGCTCACGGAGCCCCTGGCGGCCGCGGGCTTCAAGGTCGACACGCTGGCCCTGTGGGATCCCGTCGTCAAAGGTGAGGACTACCTGCGCGAGCTGGCCGCGCTGCAGGCGCGGCGCATCGCCAACTGCCGCTACCCGCTCGAGCGCCTCGTCAATGACAACTGCCCGGAGCTCCTGGGGTATCCGCTGTCCGAGTCGCTGCGTCGCTCGCTCCTCGGCCTCGACCTGACGACGGCGCCGCTCACCGGCTGCCGCCAAGCCGTCGTCGTCGGCTCCGAGGACTTCGCCGAATACCGGGCGCTGGCCGGGCGTTTCGCCGCCGGGTCGTTCCTTCACGTCGATGAAAACTGCTACTGGCGCGTCCAGGAGCTCCTCGAGCAGGCGATCCTTCCCGGCCGCATCGTCGCCGCGGTCGCCGACGCGCTCGGCACGGCGGCGGCATGAAAGAAAAGGTCTTTCCCTTCGGCAAAGGCGGCGGCCTGGTCGGCATCCTCTCGGAGCCGGACGACCGCAGCTATGGCCGGGAAAAGCCGGCGCTGCTCTTCGCGAACACCGGGATCTCGCACCGCATCGGCCCGTTCCGCCTCAACGTCGAGCTGGCGCGCCGCGCCGCCGCGATGGGGCTCTTCGGCTTCCGCTTCGATTTCTCGGGCTTGGGCGACAGCGCCGCGAGCGCCGACGACCGCGACGACTACCAGCGCGCCGTGGACGAGGCGCGCCTGGCGATGGACCTCGTGACGAAGCGCACGGGCGTCGCCACCTTCGTCTGGTTCGGCCTGTGCTCGAGCGCCGACAAAGGGCATGTGATCGCGCTCAACGACCCGCGCATCGTCGGGGCCGTCTTCATCGACGGCTACGCGCATACGACGCCGTGGTTCAAGGTCCTGCGGTGGACCAAGCGTTTCCTCGAGTGGAAGCGCATCAAGGTCTGGCTCAAGACCCATTTTTCGCCGGCGCCCAAGGGCGCGCCGCCGCCGTATAAGGCCGTGATCGCGAGCCCGTCCCCGCAGAAGATCGAGGGCGAGCTCCTCGCCCTGGCCGCGCGCGGCGTCGAGCAGCTCCACCTGTTCACGATCAGCACGGACTACGTCTACAACTACGCGGCCCAGTTCTGGGACCTCTACCCGCGGCTCAAGGGGAACCCGCGGGTTCAGACCGAGCGCTACCCGGAGGCCGACCACACGCTGTCGTTCCGCGGGCTGCAGCTTTTGTTCATCGACCGGGTTTGTAGGTGGATGGAGCGTTTCTGATCAGGCCTCGGGGCCGCGCCGACGACTTGACGCGATAGCTCACGACGTCCGTCCGCGTCATCCAGTCGTGCAGCGCCCGCTTGTCCGGCTCGGCCGCGGCCATCAAAAACCCGGTCCCGAGCGTGGCGAGCGACGCGAGCCGGCCCACCGTCTCGCGAAGGACCACCTGCAGCGCCGAGGGCTTGGGATCGTTCCCCCGGCTCACGACCCGGAGGCCGACGATGCGCTTGCCGAGCGTCTGGCCCCAGATCGAGGTCGGCACGACGAAGTAGAGCAGCACCGGGATCGCCGTCAAAAGCCCGGTCAGAAGGTAGTATTCCGTCACGTGGCCGAAGGCGTGGAGGCGCTCCAGGTAGCGCTCGAACGGCAGGTGAACGACGAGGTCGAGCGGCGCCGCGAAGGTGATGTCGAGGGTGATCGCGTACCAGCGCAGGATGAAGCCGGCCGGCTCGTAGACCGAGAAATCCTCGGCGAGGTCGTGCTGGATCACGGCGTGCGGCTTGGGCGGCGGCAGGAGGCGCGGCGCGGGGCTCATGCGGACCTCTTCTCACGGGCCCAGGCCGCGATCTGCGGCACGAGCGACGACTCGGGGTGGTGCTGGGCGAAGGTGTCGAGCGCCTTCACGTTGTCGGCGCCGGCCGCAAGGCAGGCGAGGACGTTGAGGACCGTCGCCTCGACGGCGGGCCGCTTGGCCGAGTCCGGGTAGCTCGCCAGGAAGAAGTCGTAGAGGCGCAGGCTCAAGATCGGATGCCCCTGGAGCAGCGCGAAGTCGGCGAGCTTGAGCGCCGGAACCTGGCCGAGGCGCGCGAGGTAGGTCGAGTACTGCATGTACATCGGCATCTGGCTGAGGAGGCGGCAGGCATAGAGCAGCTCGTTTTTCCGGGCGTTGACCGCGCATACCGTCTGCATGTGCGTCATCAGAAAGGCGCGCCCCCGGTCGAAGAGCGCGGCGTTCTCGTTCGGCGGCGCGACGCTCGCCCAGCGGAGGAAGAGCGCGCAGCCGACCTCGAGCGCGTGGACGTTGTCGGGGTTGTAGAGGACCATCTCGGACGCCTTGGCGAGCGCCGCCGCCGGGTCGCGCGAGGCCTCGAGGGCGCGCATGTCGGCCAGCTCGTCCTCGAAGATGAACGGCAGCGGCAGGGGCCTGAGGCGCGTGATCACGAAGGCGACGAGCGCGCCGAAGGCGAAGCCCGTCAGGTGCGCGAAGTGCGCGACGTTCCCCGCCACCAGGTCGCCGAAGCCCGAGTCGAAGCCGCCGATGACGTCGCTGAGCACGAAGACGAGCGGGAAGGCGTAGGCGACGGGCGCCGGGAACGACGTGCCGAGGTAGACCTTGCGCGGGAGCCAGACGAGGAAGCGCATGTTCTGGCGGAAGAAAAAGACGAAGAACATCCCCATGGCGGCGCTGACGTTCGCCGAGCCGCCGAGCGCGACGGTGTCGCCCGAGGAGAAAAAGGCCGCGTGCACGGCCATCCCGAGGGTGCCGCCGAGGACGACGGTCGCCAGGTAGACGACGCGGCGCGTGCGCTGCTCGGCATAGATGCCGAACATGACGAACATCAGCGTGTTCCCGAAGAGGTGGAAGACCCCGCCGTGGCGCACCTGCGCCGCGAAGAGCGAGGCGACCGTGATGTTGTTCTGGACCAGGCAGGCGTTCGCGGCGCAGACGGTCTTGAGCTGGGCGCGGTAGGACCGCATCGCCTGCGCATACGGCCTGTAGCTCTTTAGGCCCGCGAAGACCTTGTAGTGCTGATGCGACTGGTCCAGGAAGCGCCAGACGATGTCCTTATAGACGAAGCAGCGCCGCTCCTGCTGGCAGCGCAGGAGGTCCTTCCGGAGTTTTTCCGCGACGGTGTGCTCGGCCGCCATGCGGACGTAGTAGGCCGGGGTCGCGTCGGTCTCGTCGTCCTCGAGCGCCTCGAGCACGGCGGCCTTCGGGAGCTCGCCCTTGCCCGGATAGCCGGTCCAGACCAGGATCGAGTACTTCGCGCAGTCCACGCCCGCGCCCTTGCGGCTCCGGCAATAGTCGATGAAGAGGTCGCGCGCCCGGTCGCGCACGCCGGTGTCCGAGGCGATCCCGAAGATGCCGCCGAAAATGCGCGAATCGGAGTGGTCGATGAACGCCACGACGAGCCACACGACGCAGATCCCCAGCGTGATCAGCGGCGGCCGTTTCAATTTCGTTCCAAGCCCAAGTGGCAGCACGATCATGGATAACCCCGAGTTCTCTCTCGGGGATTCGGCGATCTTTTCCGATTGCTGAGCGGATTCTTGGGCGAATACCAAAAGCCCTCAGAAGGATTGACGTTTTTAGTCCAAATTTGGCAGAATGACGCATTGCCATCAGGCGACCCCGACTCCAAAAGAGGACGGGCGGCGACCCCGCTCGCGATCGTGCTGTCGTCGGTGGCCTTCGGCGCGAGCCACGGCCAATGGGCCTGCGGGGCCCTGGCGGGGCTCGGTTTCGCCGGGGTCGCGTACTGGGCAAGTGCGTTGGGGCCGGCGATATTTGCCCATGGCGTTGCCAACGCCGGCCTCGCTGTCTACGTATTGGTCACCCATCACTACAGCCTGTGGGGTTGAGACTTGCTGCTCTTTTTGCAACTCCATCAAGCCCCCCGAGGCAAAACGGCAGCACGACGTTTGAAATTGGTAAACTCGGAGTGCGGCGTACCGATAAGGCTGGCGAAGGGCGTCCCGGCAGCCGGGGCGGTTTACCGCATGGCCGAATCCACAAATCGCATGGGCAGCAATACCGTCGTCGCGACGGACGAGCTGGCCAATTCTGACACGACCGAGGTCGACCTCGGGACGGTCATCACGGCGCTGTCGACGGTCGAGGCGTCGTGGCTCTTCTTCGCCATCAAGCGGGCCCTGGACGTCACCCTCGCGGTGACCCTGCTGGTGCTCGGGCTCCCGCTCTTCGCCGCGGTGACCCTCGCGATCAAGATCGACAGCCACGGTCCGGTCTTCTTCCGGCAAGAGCGCGTCCGCCAGGGGCTCCGGACGTTCCAGATCCTCAAATTCCGCACGATGTACGAGGAGGCGCGGCCCTTCCCGCTGGCGATCTTCGACCAGCTGGTCGGCGCTTACCGCCGCCCGCGGCTCAACGAGGACCCCCGCGTCACCCGCGTCGGCCGGTTCCTGCGCCGCTTCAGCATCGACGAGCTGCCCCAGGTCGTGAACATCCTCAAGGGCGAGATGAGCTTCATCGGCCCGCGCCCCCTGAGCGTCCCGGAGTCCCGGCTCGTGCCGAGAGCCGCGCTCGTGCGCTACGCCGTGCCCTCGGGCCTGAGCGGCATCGCGCAGCTGCGCAACCGCAACGCGATCGTCTCGGTGTCGCGCTTCGACGGGGACCTGGAATACGTGGCGAACCTGTCGGCCGGCCAGGAGGTGCGGATCTTCTTCGCCACCTTCGGCAAGCTGTACGACCGCAGCATCTGAGGCCGCGTCAGGGGCCCGAGTCTCAGGTTATTTGTCCGCGGAACGCCCGCACCGGCTCGACCGAAGCCGCCTTCCGCGCCGGCGCCAGCGCCGAGAGGTAGCAGATCACGATCGACGCGGTGAACACCAGCAGCGTGACGCCCAAGCTCATTTTCGGGTGCACGATCAGCTGGCCGGCGCCGAACGGGCTTTTGAACGGCACGCCGAAGACGTCCATCATGAAGACGGCGAAGTTGCCGGCGATCGCCCCGCCGAGCCCGCCGAACAGGCCGATCAGGGACGCCTCGATGGTAAACAGCAGCTTCACGTCGAACGGCTTCGCCCCGATCGCCATCAGCGTCCCGATCTCCACCGTGCGCTCGGCCACCATCATGAAGATGATGTTGAGCACCGAGATCGCCGTCGACAGGAACAGGAGCGTCGAGATCACGAGCACGACGGAGTCCCAGATCTTGCCGACGTTCTTGATCATCGGCTCGATCTGCCACCAGCCGCGGATGTCCTGTCTCGCGGCGTGGACCGTCGGCCCATAGGCGCTCACCCAGTCCTCGATGTTCGTGTCGCGCTTTAAGCGCACCGCCAGCGAGGTGTAGCGCCCGGGCATCCGGATCAGCTTCTGCAGGAGCTCGATGTGCGCGAACAACGAGCGCTTGGAGAAGCTCGGGATCGCGGCGTCCACGATGCCGACGATCTTCGCGTCGACGCCGTTGACCGAGCCCTGCACGGTCTGCGTGATCAGCGTGACCTCGTCGCCGAGCTTGAGCTTGAGCGAGTCCGCGAGCCCCTCGCCGATGACGATGCCGCTCTTGTCGGAGTCGTTGACGAAGCGACCGGCGTCGTTGTCGGTGAAAAGTCGCGGCGACACCGCGAGCTCGCCCACGGGCTCGACGCCTTTGCCCATGAAATAGAGGCTCTCTTCGCCGGTCGAGACGATGCCCTCGAGCTCGAGGCGGCGCACGCTCGCCTCGACCGCGGGGTCGGCGCGCACGGCTTTCTCGACCGCGTTGCCCTCTTCGAGCGTCAGGTCGAGTTGCACGCCTTCCTGCTTCTGCAGGTAGCCCTCGGCGTGGATCTGCGCATGCGCCGAGCCGGTGTCGGAGGCGCCGTCCTGCCAGAGCTTCATGATCGCCGTCGAGTAGCGGTTGGCGATGATCGCGACCGAGACGGAGAAGAGCACCGTCGAGATCGTCAGCGTCGTGCGCCGGCTGTTCCGCCAAAGATTGCGGAACGCGTAGCGCACGGCGAACCCGAGGTAACTTTGGTCGCCAGTGTTCATGGGTCGAGACTCCCGAGCTCGGGTTCCAAGCTCAAATCGGGGACGAGAAAGGGGTGCTTGTATTGTTCCAAAGCTCCGCCGCCTTTGGCAATTCGGGCGACGCGCCGGGCGGCGAACGCGCCGTCGGGGACCGTCGCCAGCGCCACGGGGCCGAGCCGGCCGCTCTTGCGCTTTTCGGCGTACTCCACGTTGCCCTCGGCGAGGCGCCGGTCGAGGGCCGCCGCGAGGGCGGCCGCGGCCGCGGGCGGGGGCGCGTCCCGGCGCTCGAGGATGAGCGTATAGCGCGCGGGGTCGCCGAAGCGCGGCGCGACGACGAACTCCAGGGCGCGGAACCCCCGGTCGTCGAAGGCCCGGCGTGCCGCCTCGACCGCCTGGTAGGCCGAGACCTTCTCGCCCGTGAGGCTGGCGAAGTGCGCGCCTTTGTTCAGGAACGCCAGCCGCGGCGCCCCGTCGAGGAAGCCGCGGCACTCGACCACGTCGGCCATGTCGTAGCGGACGAGGCCGCCCGAGGTGGTGACGACGAGGACATAGCGCTGGCCCGCCTCGAGCTCATGAGCGAGCAAAGTTTCCGGGTTCGCCGCCCCGTAGGCGCTTTCCGGGATGAACTCGAAGAAGGCGCCGTCGACGTTGAGCACGCCGTGCGCCTCGCCGTCGGCGAGCGGGATCGTCATGCGGCCCTCGCTCGCGGACAGGCCGTGGTCGCGCAAGGCCGTGTTTCCATAGAGCTCGGGCAACATTTTCAGGTAAGGCGCCAAGGTGCCGCCGGTCCACACCCCGAGCAGCTCGAGGCGTGGCCAGGCGGCGCGCGGCGTGAGCGTGGCCCCGGCGAGGCGCTCGAGCTCGGCGGCGCGCCCCGGGTGCTTCCGCCCGAGCGTCCCGCCGAGCACGTCGAGGACCGCGCGGGGATAGGCCGCGGCGTGGCGCAAGGTGCCGTCGCGCAGGTCCCGCACCAGATGCTCCTTGTCCGCGTCGAGCTGGCGCGCGAAGGCGACGAGGGTGCTCGGGTTGGCCGTCGTCACCATCATCGTGTCGGGCCGCGCGAGCGCGAGCCGCAGCGCCAGGTACCAGCGCGCCTCGGCGCCCGGCACCGCGGCGACGGCGGGCGGCACGACGTTGGTGAGGCGAAGCGTCCCGTGCATCGCGTCGACGAGGAGCCCGCTGATGCTGCCGACGGCGAGCCCGCCGGCGGTCGTCGCGGTGCGCCAGCCGCTCGCGAGGTTGAGCACGCCGCCGAACGGCACGTCGGGGTGCGCCGCGGCGACGCCGCAGCCCCAGACCGTCCAGCTGCGGCGGTATTCGGCGAAGGATGCCGCGGTCACCGGGATATGCTTCGCGGCGGCGGTCGAGCCGCTCGTCAGCGCGAGCATCAGGACCTTCGTGCCGGGCGCGAAAAGCGCCGCCTCTTCCCCGGCCGCCAGGCGCGCGACATACGGCGCGACGCGCTCGAAGCCGGCGATCGGTAACGCCCGGCGCAGCTCGTCCGGCGCCATCCGCGCATCGAGCCCGAAGTCGCGGGCGAAGGCGGAGCCGCGCATCGCGGCGAGCAGGCCCGCAAGCTTGTCCGTCTGGACGGCGTGCGTCCGGGGCAGGAGCGCGAGGAATCGCGTGAGCTCGCGCCGCCGCCAGGCGAGCACCGGCTTCCCGATCACGTTGCGGACGAGCGGGTGGATCATGCGCACCCCTCGGCGACGAGCCAGGCGACCGCCTCGCGCATGCCTTCGTCGAAGGCGACGCGCGCCCGGTAGCCGAGCACGCGCTTCGCCTTCTCGATCGAGTATTCGAGGTGCAGCGCCAGGAACTTGTAGCGGGCGCGCGACAGGAGCGGCGGCGCTTTGGTGCCGAGCAGGCGCGCCGTCCGGTCGAAGGCGGCGGCGAGCGGGCGCGCGACGACGAGCGGCACCTGGCGGCGCGGCTCCGGGAGCCCGAGCCCGCGCGCCACCGTCCCGACGAAGGTGCGCCGCGAGACCAAGGGCTCGTCCGTGACGTTGAACGTCTCGCCGACTGCCGCTGGGCGCTCGAGGGCCAGGAAATCCGCCTCGACCACGTTGTGGACGCCGGTGTTGTCGAGGAGCTGCTCGCCCGAGCCGAAAAAGGCGAAGGTCCCGGCGCGCAGCGCGGCGGCGAGCCCCGGCAGGACGTGGCGATCGCGCGGGCCGTAGACGAAGCCCGGGCGCAGGATCACGGCGGGCAGGCCCCGGGCGATACCGGCGCGCACGAGGGCCTCGGCCGTGGCCTTGGAGCGGGTGT
>JAYVWD010000020.1:0-3805 GCA_043786345.1 Pseudomonadota bacterium | reverse complement strand
ATCAGGAGGTCAACACCCCCCTGATGATGAACGTCGAGCTTTGGCACAAGAGCGGCCACTACGAAAACTACCGCGAGAACATGTACTTCACGAAAGTGGACGAGACGGACGCGGCGATCAAGCCGATGAACTGCCCCGGCCACTGCCTGGTTTACGGCTCGACCCGCCACAGCTACCGCGAGCTGCCGCTCCGCCTGTCGGAGTTCGGCCGCGTGCACCGCCACGAGCGCAGCGGCGTCACCCACGGCCTCTTCCGGGTCCGCACCTTCGTGCAGGACGACGCCCACATCTTCTGCACGCCCGAGCAGATCCTCGACGAGATCCAGGGCGTCCTGCAGCAGATCGAGCAGGCCTACACGGCGCTCGGCTTCCCCCGCTACCGCATGGAGCTCTCGACCCGCCCGGCCAAGTCCATCGGCACCGACGAGGTCTGGGCCTTGGCCGAGAGCTCGCTCAAGCAGGCCCTCGACAAGTCCGGCCGCGAGTACCGCCTCAATCCGGGCGACGGGGCGTTCTACGGACCCAAGATCGACTTCCACCTGATCGACTCGCTCGAGCGCAGCTGGCAGTGCGGCACGGTGCAGCTCGACTTCTCGATGCCGGGCCGCTTCGACCTCGAGTACCAGGGCGCCGACGACAAGGGCCACACGCCGGTCATGATCCACCGGGCCGTCCTCGGCTCGATGGAGCGCTTCATGGGAATCTTCATCGAGCACTACGCCGGGCACTTTCCGGTGTGGGCCTCGCCGGTCCAGGTGCGGGTCATCAACATCGCGAAGGACCAGGAAGATTACGCCCGCGAGGTCGTAGGCGAGCTCAAGGCCTCGGGCGTCCGCGCCGAGTCCGACTTCCGCAACGAGACGCTCAACTACCGGATCCGCGACGCGCAGCTGCAAAAGGTCCCGTACATGATCGTGATCGGCGACAAGGAAAAGCAGGCGAAGACGGTGAGTGCCCGCCACTGGGAAGGCAAGCAGCTTCCCGCCCAGCCGACGGCCGGGTTCGTCGCACAGATCAAAGACGAATGCGGGGCGCAGTGGGGCCTTTGATGAGCGCGCAAAAAAAGAAGATCCTCGTCGGCGTGGCCTGGCCTTACGCCAACAACGTCCAGCACATCGGCCACATCGCGGGCGCGTATCTGCCGCCCGACATCTTCGCCCGCTTCCAGCGGATGCGCGGCCAGGACGTGCTGATGGTGAGCGGCTCGGACACCCACGGCACGCCGGTCATGATCAAGGCCGAGCAGGAGGGGACGACCCCGGCGGCGATCGTCGAGCGCTACCACGCGAAGTTCATCGAGAGTTATCTCAAGATGGGCATCACCTTCGACCTCTTCACGCACACCCACACGCAGAACCACGAGGAGGTCACGCACGACTTCTTCAAGACCTTGCTCGAGAAGGGCTTCATCTACTCGGCGACCTCGAAGCAGCTGTTCGACAGAAAGGGCGGCCGGTTCCTCCCCGACCGTTACGTCGAGGGCGAGTGCCCGTTCTGCGGCTCCAAAGACGCGCGCGGCGACCAGTGCGACAACTGCGGCAAGACCTACGACGCCATCGAGCTCAAGAACCCCGTCTCGAAGATGAACGGCTCGCGGGACCTGGAAGTCCGCGAGACCGAGCACTTCTACATCGACCTCGGAAAGCTCAACGAGCCGCTCCTCGAATGGATCTCGAAGGACAAGGACCACTGGCGCAAGCACGTCCTCAACTTCACGCGTGGAACCCTGGAAAAACGTGAGCTTCGCGGTACCGCGATCACGCGCGACCTGGACTGGGGGGTGTCGATCCCGCTGCCCGGTTACGACTCCAAGCGCATCTACGTCTGGTTCGAGGCGGTCATCGGCTACCTCTCCGCGGCCAAGGAATGGGCCCAGCTCACCGGCCACCCCGATGCCTGGCGCGACTATTGGGACGCCGCGAAGAACCCGGACGCGCGGATCTACAATTTCATCGGGAAGGACAACATCACCTTCCACACGATCCATTGGCCCGGTTACCTCTACGCGAAGGGCGGTCTCAACCTCCCCTATGACGTCCCGGCCAATGAATACCTCAATATGTTCGGCCGCAAGATCTCGAAGAGCCGCGGCACCATGATCACGGTCCTCGACGTCCTCGAGCGCTACCAGGCCGACGCCTGGCGCTACGCCCTGACCGCCCTCGCCCCCGAGACCTCCGACGTCGACTTCTCCTGGGACGACTTCCTCGAGAAGGTCAACAACGAGCTCGTCGCCAACTGGGGCAACCTCGCCAACCGGGTGCTCGGCTTCGCCTTCAAGCGTTACGACGGCAAGATCCCGGCGATCGCCGCGCCGCTCGACGCCGAAGACCAGCGCCTGTTAGGCGACGTCAAAGGCGGCTTCGAAAGCGTCGCCGCGCTCTACGAGGCCGTGAGGCTGCGCTCGGCGCTCGAAGAGATCCGGCGCCTGAGCCAACGCGTCAACCAGTACCTCAACGACAAGGCGCCTTGGACGACGATCAAGACGAACCCCGACGGGGCTCAGACCTCGGTCTACGTCGCGCTGCAGTGCATCGAGTGGCTCAAGACCATGTGGGCCCCGATCCTGCCCGAGAGCTGCCAGCTCATCCACACGACGCTCGGCTTCACCGGCGAGCTCGGCGGCCGCCAGTATACCGAAGAGGTCAAGGACGCCAAGGGCACCCACCTCGTGCTCCGCTACGATCATGCGGCGGCGAAAGGCGTGTGGGAGGCCGTCACCCTCGCGCCCGGACAGGCGATGCAGCCGCCGACGGCGCCCTTCCGCAAGCTCGACGACAAGATGGTCGAGGCCGAGACCCAGACCGCGCCGCCCCCCTGAAAGGCAAGCCCCAGGCGCGCCGAAGCGCTTCGACACCCGGAAGTGTGGAAGCGCATTGGTTAAGGAACCGCGGGGGGATGCGCAAGGTTGGGTAGATGCCACTGAGCAAGTGGCAGACAGGCATTTAAGCCAGCAGCGGGAATTGGATTTGGTATGGGATCCACCTTGGCGGACCATGAACACTGGCGCGGCTCGTGGGCCCCGTATCAGGACCTCGTGACCGCAGGCTTGATCGCATCCCCCCTAACGGTTCTTGGATAAAGCTTATGCCTGGGGTAACGGGGCGTTAAATCTTTTTCATTGCTAACTTGAAGCCACCGAAACCATTGATATAATTTACGGGAACCCCGACCGCGCCTTGCTGGCACCCCGGCGATCTGCATAAATACTAAGTATTTCCAGATAGTTGAGAACATGGCCGCCGGGCTAGGGAAGCCGATGCGGCTCAGGCGGCCTGATCGTACTTGCGGACGACGAGATTCGGGGTCTCACAGGCGTAAACGCCCGGCGCTTTGGGCTGAATTTCCAGCTGGTAGGTCGGGCAGTAGCAGTCGAAGCCGCCCTCATGAAACATCCCGACGAGGCGGAAGACGCCGAGCGTCGCGATCTTGCCTTTGAGCTTGAAGTCGCCGGCCGGCGCGACGACGCCGAACTTCTGCACTTTTTCCCAGGTGGTCTGGCTCACCAGGATGTCGGTCTTGAGCTCCTTCGACAGCGACTCGATCCGCGCCGCGATGTTGACCGTGTCGCCGATCACCGTGTAGTCGACGCGCTGGGTGCTGCCGACGCCGCCCGAGATGACGCGGCCGGTGTGGATGCCGATGCCGATGCTGATCGAATACTTGCCCTCATGGACGCGCTTCCTGTTGTAGATCGCGAGCACCCGGCGCATCTCGATCGCGCAGCGCGCCGCCATCTCCGCGTCCTGGTCGGTGGTGACCGGAGCGCCCCAGACGGCCATGATCGCGTCGCCGATGAACTTGT
>JAYVWD010000019.1:0-9564 GCA_043786345.1 Pseudomonadota bacterium | reverse complement strand
CGCCGCCGGCGCCCGGCACCGGCACCTTCCGGTACGCGTCGATGACCTGCTGGATCGAGGTCCCGAAGAAGCAGACCTTGGCGTTGAACTCGGCGATCGGCACCCAGCGGTCGCGGTACCGGAGGACTTCCCAGTAGCCCTTGCCCTGGCGGTCCTCGTTCGCGAGCTCGCTCATCTCGAGGCGCAGCGCGCAATAATCGTTGTAAGACCCCTTCACCCAGGTCTGCGAGCCCTCGCGGTTGAGGAGCAGGCGCTCGCGGTGGAGGTTGAAAAAGCCTTCCTGGTCGAACTGCGCCGAGCCGAGGACGGCGCTCACGAGCTCGGGATAGCCGAGGCCTTTGAGCGCGCCGATCTCGGAGAGGCCCGGATCGCGGCCGATCAGCCGGCGGAAAACCCGGACGACATTCTGGACCTTGTCGACCTGGGCCGCCATCAGGGTGGCGTCGCTCTTGTCGACCTTGCGAAGGCACCCGGCGCCGAGCGCGGCGGCGGCGCCGAGCGCGGCGGCCGTCACGGCCAGCCGGCGGCGCGCGGCGAGCGTTAATCTCATGCGGCAACACCCGAAATGGAGGATATTGGGGGAGGATCGTGTAGGTGAGAGTGTACCTTACGGGCCGCGGGCGCGGGAGGCGCGGGTAGGGAGGCCAAGGCTTGGAACAGGCGCCGAAAACCGGGGACATCCCGTCGAAACTCGGCGCCTTGCGCGGGAACGCCGTGCGCGCGTTGCTCCTCGGCGGCATCCTCCCGGTCGTCGCGTTCGCGGTCGTCGAGGAGGTTTGGGGGCCCAAGGCCGGGCTCGTCGCCGGCATGGTCTTCGGCGTCGGCGAGATCCTCTGGGAGTGGCGGACCCAAAAAAAGGTCCAGGCCGTCACCTGGATCGGCAACGGCCTCCTGCTCGGTCTCGGCGCCGTCTCGATCGTCTCGGACGAGGGTTACTGGTTCAAGCTGCAGCCGGCGCTGCTCGAGGGCGCGATGGCGCTCGCGCTCATCGGCTCGCACGTCCTGGGCAAGCCCCTCCTGCTCGCGATGGCGCGCAAGCAGATGCCGCCGGAAAGCCTGCCGGCGGCGACGCGGCCCGTCTACGAGGCGCGGCTGCGCGGCATGAACCTAAGGATGGGCCTCTTCTTCGCGGTCCACACGGTTTTGGCCGTGTGGTCTGCCCTCTACTGGTCGACCGCGGCGTGGGCGCTGCTCAAGGGCGTGGGCTTCACCGCGAGCATGGTCGCCTACGTCGCCGCCGAGGTCCTCTGGGTCAGGATGCGTAACCGATCGTAAACGTCGCGAGGCGCGCCCGCGTCGGGCTCGTCCCGCCCTTTTTGCCCGTAATGCGGGCTCTCCACGCCGGCCCACTCGGCGCCGCGGATGAGGCGGTTGCCGACGAGCCGAGGGCGCTGAAGTCTGGCGACGAAGGCTCAGGCGAGCAGCGCCGCCAGCCCCTCGGGATTCTCGAGGTGCATCAGGTGGCCGGTGGCCGGGAGCTCGCGCAGCGGCGCTGCGAGCAGCCGCGCGACCTCGCGGGCGTGGGCGAGGGGAAAGAGCTCGTCCTCGGCGCCGGCGATCACGAGTTTCGGGCAGGCGAGCGCCGCGAGCAGCGCAAAGGTTGGGGGCCCGTCGAACGCGCGCAGCGCGCCGAGCTGCGCCTGGAACGCCCGCCGCGGCTGGAGGTTGCCGCCGCGCTGTCGGTAGGCGACGTAGGCATGCACGAGCTCCGGCCGTTGCGCGCGAGCGGTGCGCGAAAAATTCACGGCGAGCTCCCGCGCCAGGTCGGCCCGCGAGCCTAGGTTGATCCAGGCGTCGTTGAGGGCGTCCGGCACCGCGGGGAGCGCGGCGGAGTTGGGGCTCGTCGCCCCGAGGATAAGGCCGGCGACGCGCTCCGGCGCTGCCTCGGCCATCGCGGCGGCGACCATCGCGCCCATGCTGAGCCCGAACAGGCGGGCGTATGGCGCCGGGACTTGGCGCCAGGCGTGCGCGGCCATCGCGGCGATGGTGAGCCCGGCGTCCGCCGCGGCCTCGGCGCCGACGCCGAGATGGTCGAAGGTGAGCGTGCGGATGCCGCGCGCGGCGAGCGCGGCGACCAGCGGCGCGAACTCCTCGCCCCGCATCGCGAGCCCCGCGACGAGGACGAGCGGCGGCGCTGGATTTGATCCGGTTTGCATGCCGCGAGTATCACGGAATTTGGGCCAGCCGTCACGGCCCCGGCAGAAAATCCGGCCGCGACCGTCGCCGGAATTTCCGAAAACTGCGGCCGGCGGGCCTCACCGGGCAACGCCAGTCATGGCCCCGCGCTTGCTATCTCCCCGTCGTGCCTCGCCCCCCCCGCAACCGGAGCCCCGATGCCCCCGCGCCACGTCCTCGTCATCAACCGCTGGCCCGCACCCCTTGCCGCCTACGACGCCTTTCTCGCGGGGGTGGACGCGCGCGTCTCCTACATCACGGTCGCGACGGGGATCCCGCCCGCGATGCGCGCGCATGCCGCGGCCCTCGAGGTCGTCGTCGACCCGGGCGATCTGCGGCAGCTCGTGAACGCCCTCTGCCGCGTCGTCGCGGTGGCGCGGTCGGTGGACGGCGTCGTGGCGCTCGCCACCGAGGACGTCCTGGCCGCGGCGGAGCTCCGACAACTACTCGACATTTCCGGAGAAATGCCGGCCGATGTGCTCGCCTGGACCGACCGGGGCGAGCTGCGGCGTCGGCTGACCGCCCGCCGGATCCCATACGTCGGCGGCCGCGCGCCGCGGGGGTTCGTCGTCGATGCCCTGGCCGGCCGCGGCGGCCTCGTCGTCGACGCCCGCCTTCCAGGCCGGGCGCCCGCGCCGTCCGGCGTGGCGCCGCCCGGCGCGCTGCGCGACCTGGCCGGGCACGTCGCCCGCGCCTTGGGCCTCCACGACCAGGCCTTTCGCCTGACGGTCCGCCGCGACGGCGCGGGCCGCCTCGCCGTCGCGGGAGTCGCCGGCGGCGTCCACGACCCCGCCCACGCCGCCGCCTGCGCCCGCTCTCAGGCCTTGCGCGAGAACGACACGAGGAGCAGCACCGCGTCGGTCTCCGCCGCCATCGCCGCCTCGATCCCGCCGTCCGCCGGCGCCGTGATCAGCAGCGTCTCGCCCGCCTCGAGCCGGCGCGGCGCGTCCGCGCCCTTGACCGTCACCGAGGCCCTGCCGGCGAAGCAGTAGAGTGCCTGTTCCGCCGCCTGCCCGAGGGCGTGCACCGCCGAGCCCCGTAGGAGCTGGTGCACGCTCACCTGGGCGCTCACCCGGTCGCGCGCCGCCATGACATTGAAATCGCGGGCCGGCGCCACGGCGAGCTCGCCGTGGGTCTCCCACTCGCCCTGGAAACGGTAGGGCGCCAGGAGGGCCAGGCTCCGCCCCGGGTGCCCTGCGTGGGTCAGGCGCATGGGCGCGCCCTCGAGCTGGATGATGATCCGCTCGACGCCCGGAATCCGCGAGAACGGCCCGGAGGCCCCGAGCTCCGCGACGCTCAGGCGCCAGTCGAACGGGCCGGCAAGGCTCGCGCCCGCCGGCGCGATCGCCAGCTCGGTCGTGACCCCGAGGCCGTTCTTCCACGGCATGGTCGCGTAGTCGGCTGGGCCAAGGTGCCGAATTGACGGCAGTACTCGCATATCACTTTTTTCCATCTAGAAGCTGACAAGTCGCGGAACCCTTGGTAGAGAACTAGCACATTTTTAAGTGCGCGCTTTCCAAACTGAGGACCACAACATGAAAATGCCGGCTTTCGTGCTTTTCTTCACCCTTCTCGCTGGCCAACTCCTGGGCTCGATCGGGGCCCAGGCCGCGGACCAGTCCGCCCTCGCGCGCGTCAAAAAGGAGGGCAAGCTCGTCATCGCGATCGATGCGACCTACCCGCCCATGGAATCCGAAGGCCCGGGCGGCAAGCCCGTCGGCTTCGACATCGACATCGCGAATGAAGTGGCCAAGCGCCTCGGCGTCAAGGCCGACTTCGTCGTCATGAACTGGGATGGCATCTTCGCCGGCCTCAACTCCAAGCGCTACGACGTGATCATCTCGACGATGAACATCACCGACGAGCGCAAGAAGCAGGTCGACTTCGTCGAGTACGTACGCATGTCGCAGCTCTTCGTCGGCAAAAAAGGCGTCGTCGTCGCCAGCGACAAGGACCTCGCCGGTAAAGTCGTAGCCGTCCAGGCCGACACGACCTCCGCCGAGTTCGTCGACAAGGCCATCAAGGCCGGCTTCAAGCCGAAGGAAGTGAAGCAGTTCAAGCTCGCCACCGACGTGTTCGCCGCGGTCAAGGCCGGCCAGGCCGAGACGATCGTGATCGACGAGCCGGTCGGCCGCTACTACGCCAAGCAGGATCCGATCAACTTCGCCGTCACCGGCGTCGCGATGAAGCCCGAGCCGGTCGGCATCGCCTTCCGCAAGGACGACAAGGACCTGACCGATGCCGTGCAGAAAATCGTCGACGAGATGCGTAAGGACGGGACCCTCAAGCGCCTTTCCACCACCTGGTTCGGCGGCGAGCTCGGCGCCTGAACATGGGTGAGACCCAGTCCTTCTGGCAGTTCTCGACCGAAACCGTCATCCCTCGCATGCTGGACGGCCTGGGGCTCACGCTTCAGCTCACCGTCCTCTCCGGCGTCTTCGGGATCCTGCTCGGCCTCGTGATCTCCCTCTGCCGCATCTCGCAGAGCAAGCTCCTCTATATGCCGGCGGCCGCCTACGTGACGGTGTTCCGCGGCACGCCGCTCCTTCTGCAGATCCTCTTCGTCTACTTCGCGCTGCCGCCGCTGATCGGCATCCGGCTCGACGCCTATCCGGCCGGCGTCCTCGCGCTGTCGATGAACGCGGCCGCTTATTTGACCGAGATCTTTCGGGCGGCGATCCAGTCCATCGACAAAGGCCAGATGGAGGCCGCGCGCGCGGTCGGCATGGGCTACGGCGTCGCGATGCGGCGCATCATCCTGCCCCAGACCTTCCGGCGGCTCATCCCGCCGGTGGTGAACGAACTCGCGGCCCTCGCCAAGGACACGTCGCTCGTCTCCTCGATCGCGCTCGCCGAGATGCTCTACATCACCCAGCGCCTCGGCGCCAAGTACCTGCGACCCTGGGAGGTTTATGCCTGGGCGGCGGCGGGTTACCTGATGATCGTGATGGGGCTCACCGCGACCGCGTCCTATCTCGAGCGGCGCCTCGCGCGCCAGGAGGCTTGATCCCGTTTGAGCGCGAACCCGAGCGACAAGCCGATCTTACGGATCGAGGACCTGCACAAATATTTCGGCAAGAACGAGGTGCTGAAGGGCATCAACCTCACCGTGAACCTGGGTGAGGTGGTGGCGGTCATCGGGCCGAGCGGCTCGGGCAAGTCGACGCTGCTCCGCTGCATCAACTTCCTGGAGCGGCCGACCTCCGGTAAAATCTGGTTCCGGAACGAGCTGATCGGCGTCCGCGTGGAGGGCGCCAAAGAGGTCCCGCTCGCCGAGAAAGAGCTCAACGCCCAGCGCGCCCGCATCGGCATGGTCTTCCAACGCTTCAACCTTTTTCCCCACAAGACCGCGCTCGGCAACATCATCGAGGCGCCGCTCTCCGTCAAGGGCGTGGCGAAGGACAAGGCCGTCACCGCCGGCGAGAAGCTGCTCGTGCAGGTCGGCCTGTCCGATAAACGGGACGAGTACCCGGCGCGCCTCTCGGGCGGACAGCAGCAGCGCGTCGCGATCGCGCGGGCGCTGGCGATGGAGCCGGATCTGATGCTCTTCGACGAGGCGACGTCGGCGCTCGACCCCGAGCTCGTGGGCGAGGTGCTGCAGGTGATGCAGGACCTCGCGAAGGCCGGCATGACCATGGTCGTCGTCACCCACGAGATGGGGTTCGCGCGCGAAGTCGCCAACCGCGTCGTGTTCATGGACGGCGGCGTCGTCGTCGAGCAAGGCACGCCGGCGGACGTCCTCGGAAACCCGCAGCACCCGCGAACCCGCGAGTTCCTCCGGAAGGTCCTCTGAGCGGGCGGGCGGCGCGTTGACCGCCGGACAGCGCCGCGCGCTCGTCGTGCTGCCGCTCGGCTGCTTTCTGTGCATGACCGCGTGGTTCTCCGCCGCCGCCGTGATGCCGGCGCTTGGCCTGGCGCTCCGCTTTCCGCCGGCGGACGGCGCGTTCCTGACGATGGCGGTGCAGCTCGGCTTCGTCACCGGCGCGGTCTTGTCGGCGCTGCTCAACCTGAGCGACCTCTACCCGCCGCGGCGGCTCATATTCCTGGGCGCGCTCGCGGCCGCGGCGGCGAACCTCGGGCTGCTCGCCGCCCCCTCGCTCGCCGCGGCCGTGCCGTTCCGCTTCGTCGTCGGCGTGAGCCTGGCGCTGGTTTATCCGCCGTTTCTGAAGGTCGCCGATCAGGCCTACGTCGGGACGGCGGTGACGATGCAACTCGCGCTCGGATTCCTGCTGACCAATGTCACCCTCTGGGGGGTGCCGGTCCTCGCCGCCCATTGCGGCTGGGGCGTGGCGTTTTTGGCTTTGGCGCCCGGTCCCGCAGCGGGTATCGCCTCAATGGCCCGATTGCGTCGGATTCAGGAGATATAAACCAAGTTGTTTCAGTTGTTTGCGATGAATATCCGGGCCGCCGGTCCGGGTTCAAGATTCGCCGCCGTTCTGCCGAGCATAGCTTCTTGTCTGACGGCCAATCAGATCGCCGCCGCCCTGGGGCGGAACGGCCCGCTGGTTTACGGGCACCCGGCTTTCCTCTAAAATCAAGAGACCACCGCCCCAAAAAAAGCCCCGACACGTGACCGATTCACTCTCGCAGGCCAATGATATCGCTCACTTCGCCGCGCTCGACGCCGAGCTGGTGGAGGCGGCGCGTCACATCAAGGTGCTCAGCGCCCTCGGCTGGCCGGCGCGGCACTATGACGAGTTCATGCGGGGCTGGGCGGCGGGCAACCCCAAGCTCCCGCAGGTCGAGCTGCCGAAGGCCGACGTCAAGGACCACCGGAAGGCCCTGCAGTCCCTCGCCCGTCGCTGCGACCTGAGCCACCCGCTCGGCAAGTACCTCCACAACACCGCGACCAGCTACGTCGTCGCGGCGCGCATGCTCGAGTGCGCCGGCAAGAAAGAGTTCCGCGCGCTCTCGGAGACGCTCTACGGAAAGCCCACCGACAAGCTCGGCAAGCTCTCGAACCTGGACCTCGCCGAGGACTTCATCAAGATCACGAGCGACTTCGCCGCGGCGGCGGACCCCGAGACCGAAGACATCTTCTGCCTGCGCCCCGAGGCGGTCGCCGCCGAGATCAAGCGCCGCGCCGACGAGTTCTTCACCGAGCACGAGATCCAGGTCGTCGTCGACCCGAACCTGGCCTCGAAGGCCGCCGCCGGCTCCGAGCGCGTGCGGATCCGCGGGATGACGGGCTTCTCCGTCGCCGAGGTCGACCAGCTGCTGGAGCACGAGCTCTTCGTGCACTCGGCCTCGATGCTGAACGGCCGCCGCCAGCCCCATTTCAAGAGCCTGGGGCTGGGGTCGCCGCGCACCACCGGCACCCAGGAGGGGCTCGCCACCTTCGCCGAGATGATCACCGCGACGATGGACCTGTCGCGCCTGCGCCGCATCGCGCTCCGCATCAAGGCGATCCACCTCGCCTGCGAGGGCGGCGACTTTATCGAGACCTTCCGCTTCTTCATCGCCTCCGGGCAGTCGGAGCAGGAGAGCTTCCAGTCGACCGCGCGCATCTTCCGGGGCGGCGACGTGCGGGGCCGCTGGGTGTTCACCAAAGACGTCGTCTACCTGAAGGGCCTCGTCTCGGTGCACACGTTCCTGCGGAAGGCGATCGAGCTGCGCAAGATCCACTACCCGCGCTACCTCTTCCTCGGGCGCCTGACGCTCGGGGACGTGGTCTCGCTCGAGGAATTCATCAAGAGCGGCGCCATCGCGATGCCGCTCTACCTGCCGAAATGGGCCGCCAACCGCGACGGGCTCGCCGCGTACCTGAGCTACTCGGTCTTCGCGCACCACCTCAATCTGGCCGAAATAAAGCTCGCCGACTTCGTCGACGAGCTCGTGGATCCG
Source organism: Pseudomonadota bacterium (assembly GCA_043786345.1). Lineage (GTDB taxonomy): Bacteria > Bdellovibrionota_B > Oligoflexia > Oligoflexales > CAIYRB01 > JANOTL01. The sequence continues at coordinate 1,545 of JAYVWD010000019.1, read as the reverse complement.
TTGCCGGAAGGGGACGCGGCGCAGACCGCGTGACGGTTACTTCTTGCGCGGGCCGCACTTGCGCCAGGTGACGTTGCTGCGGAGCGAGGCGGCGCCGTCGGCCGAGTCGAGCGCCAGGTAGGAGCTCGCGTCCTTCTTCGCCGCCGCCGTCAGGACGTAGGACGAAAGCGTCAGGTCCATCTTGCCACCGCACGGCGACCAGCGGTTCTTCTCGGCGCCTTTGAACGTGTCGCGGCGGGAGAGGTCGAGCTCTTTCGGGCCCGTGACGATGGTTTCCTTGGACGTCCCGACCTGGGCGAAGCCTTTGCCCGAGACCAGGAAGTAGGTGCTGAGGAGGGCGTAGCCGCCGGCATCCACTTTGGAGAATCCGCGCCAGTCGACGCTGTCGACGGCGAACTGCATGTCGGCAGGGACCTCGACCGGGATCTTGATCGTGCAGGTCTTGAGGTCGGCGCGCGCCGGCGCGCCGGTGCCGGCGACCGAGACGTAGGAGTCGAAGAGCACCGTGAAGGCGGTCGGCGTCGGCAGGTACGCGATGCTGCCCGCGGGGCAACCGGTGCCGGAGTACTGGGGGGTTCCAAAAAGCGCTGCGGCTGCAAGCAAGGTCCACATCATGTTCGTTCGCTCCCACGTTTGAGTTCTGCGGGAGAGGGAGCAAGGCCGGGACCTTTCTTAAACTATTGATATTATTGGAATGTATGGTAGGCGAAAGTGTCAGGGGATTCGACAGAGGACAAAAGTCAGTTCATGTTTGTTGTGGGCCAGGTGGAGGATCCGGGCGCCGGGGATGCGGGCGAAGTCGGCGATGACGGCGTAGTGGTCATCGCCTTGGAACTTGAGGGTGCAGACGAAGTTGCGGCACTTGCCGGAGCCGAGCCAGAGGCGCACGTACTCGAGCAGCCGCTCCGGGTAGCAGATGATATCCGAGAAGAGCCAGTCGATGCCGTCCGCGAAGAGCTCGGGCTTGGCCTGGAACGCGTCGCCGATGCGGCCCTCGACGCCGGGCATCGCGAGGACGGCGGGGTCGAGCGGCGCGCGGTCGTAGGCGATCACGCGGGCGCCAAGGCGCGCCAGGACCCAGGTCCAGCCGCCCGGGCTGGCGCCGAGCTCGACGCACAGCTCGCCGGGTCCCGGCCGCTGTCCGAGGAGCGTCAGCGCCTCGAACAACTTCAGATACGCGCGGCTCGGCGGGCCGACGGTGAACTCGTCGAACGCCGGCTCGCCGTTCGGATAGGGCGAGCTGCAGGCGGCCGAGGCGAGCATCGTGTTCTCGTCGATCAGCGTGAACGAGCCGAGGGGCGCCGCCGGCAGCGCCGTCGGAAATGCCAGGGGCTTCGCCGAGACGTGCGGCAGCTCCTTCTGGATGTGCTCGGTGCGGCGGTGCAGCTGGAAGGCATACGGCCACCAGCTCCGCTGGAGCGCCTTGAGCTGCCGCGCGGCGTCCTTGATCGACACGATCCGGGTGATCTGCGGCGCGAGCCAGACGTTCTGCACCCAGTACGCCGGCTGCGGGCCGCCGCGCGCGAGCACCAACCGGCCGTGCAC
>JAYVWD010000018.1:0-5766 GCA_043786345.1 Pseudomonadota bacterium | reverse complement strand
TAAATGAGGATTTCGGCGATGGTCGGCAACGACGCAGACGGCCATTTATCGACAGACTTTCAGCCGGCCTTTTGCTTCTTCTTCAGCACCACCGGCTTGTAGCTGACCGTCCCGTCCTCGTCGACGATCACGAAGTGGTTTGCCGGCACCTTCTTCCAGTCCTCGCGCGTCGTCAGCTTCTCCGACACCAGCAGCACGGCGTGCTCTGAAGGGTCCGCCGGCACCATGCGGCAGACGCCGGCCTCGCACTCGTAGCGGCTGCCTTCGCTCACGTACAAGGTCAGCGGCTCCTCGTCGGTCGTGACAAAGCGCGTGCCGACCATGTATTTGCCGTCGGTGACGACCATGTTGAGGTAGGTGCCGTCCTTGATCTTGGCGTCGCGTTTCAGGGCCTCGACCTCGTTGACCACGTCGTTGAGCGCCGCCGCCACATCGTTCGCCGTGTACTTTGGGCCGTATTCCTTGATCTTGTCGAGGAAGAGGCCGAAAAAATGCTCGGAATCGGTCTGGCCATGCACCCAGGCGTAGGACGCGTCGCTCATCCGCTCGCGCATCTTGCGCTTGATCTGGTCGAAGCCCTCGATGCTGCCGTTGTGCATCATGAGGAACTTCTCGAAGTGAAACGGGTGGCAGTTCGCCTCGGAGGTGTCGCCGAAGCTCGCGGCGCGGACGTGCGCGAAGATGCAGCTCGACTTGATCTTGGGCGCGAGGTAGCGCAGGTTGCGATTGCTCCACGCCGGATGAACCGACACGAACACCGCCGGCATCGGGTCGAGCTCGGGGGAATACCAGCCGACGCCGAAGCCGTCGCCGTTGAGCGGCTCCTCGATCTCCTGCGCGTCGTAGCTTTGGTGGATCAGCGAGTTTTTCGGCTGATACAGGAGCTTGTCCATGATGATGGGCGCGCCTTTATAGGCCAAAAGCCGGCACATGCGACAGGCACCTCTCGGATAAAGGGAGATTCCGGTCGAATGTACCACAAAAGGCTTTGTCTCACGCCAAGCTCGGGATTAGAATTTTTGGGGGGAGGGATCATGGCCGTCGGTCGATCGGGACAATTCGCCATCCACCGGCAGCCGGACGACGTGACGTGCGGCCCGACGTGCCTCCACTCGATCTATAAGTATTACGCCGACGACATCAGCCTCGAGACCGTTATCAAGGAAGTGCCGATGCTCGACGGCGGCGGCACCCTGGCCTGCCTTCTCGGCGGCCACGCCTTGAAGCGCGGCTACAAGGCCTGGATCTACACCTTCAACCTCACGGTCTTCGACCCGACCTGGTTCACCCTCGGGGCCGAGTCCATCATCCGGAAGCTCGAGCTCCAGATGGAGTACAAGAAGAAGCCGAAGCTCCACGCCGCGAGCCAGGCCTACATCGAGTTCCTGAAGCTCGGCGGCAAGATCAAGTCTCACGACCTGTCGGCGGCCCTCATCAGCGAGTATCTGCTGCAGGGCGTCCCGATCCTGACCGGCTTGAGCTCGACTTACCTCTACAAAACCACGCGCGAGGTGGGCGACTATCCGGTTCCGGACGATATCCGCGGCGACCCCCAGGGCCACTTCGTCGTGATGACCAGCTACCACCCGGAGGAGAACGCCGTCACCATCGCCGACCCTTATCACCCGGATTCCATGAACTATGGACGCACGTACCTGATCACGATGGAGCACCTGGTCTGCGCGATCCTGCTCGGCGTGATGACCTACGATGGCAATCTCCTGATCATCTCGAAATAGAATAGACAGGGCGCATGCAAAGACTCGTCATCGTCGATACCCCCGCGGACTGGCCCCTCGATTTGCAAGGCGTCGACGTCATCTCGGGCAAGGAATACCTGACCGCCACCGAGTTCAAGAAGCTGCGCAACGCGCGCGTCTTCAACATGAGCCGGTCGTACAAGTACCAGACCCTGGGCTACTACGTGTCGCTGCTGGCGGAGGCGCGCGGCCACCGGCCCGTGCCCTCGGTCGCGACCATCCAGGACATGAAGAGCCAGGCGATCGTCAAGCTCGTGGCCGACGAGCTCGACGAGCTCATCCAAAAGAGCCTGGCGGACGTCAAGAGCGAGGAGTTCGTCCTAAGCATCTACTTCGGCAAGAACTTCGCCAAGAAGTACGACCGCCTGAGCGCCGAGCTCTACAAGATGTTCCACGCCCCGTTCGTCCGCGCCAACTTCCACAAGGAGGAGGGGAAGTGGCGGCTCCGGAAGGTCGGGCCGATCGCGGCGAAGGACATCCCCGAGACCCACCATTCCGAGGTCGTCAACTTCGCCAAGGAGTACTTCGAGGGGAAGCGGGCCGGTACCGCCAAGAAGCCGGACATCCGCTACAGCCTCGCGATCCTCCTCAACCGCGACGACCCCATGCCGCCGTCCAACGAGAAGGCGATCCAGAAGTTCATCAAGGCCGCCGAGAAGCTCCACATGGAGGCCGAGGTCATCACGCGCGACGACTACTCGCGCCTCGGCGAGTTCGACGCGCTGTTCATCCGCGAGACGACCTCGGTCAACCACCACACCTTCCGCTTCGCGCGCCGCGCCGCGGCCGAGGGGCTCGTCGCGATCGACGACCCGGACTCGATCCTGAAGTGCACCAACAAGGTGTATTTGGCGGAAATCCTCGAGAAAAACGGCATCGCGGCGCCGCGGTCCCTGGTCGTGCACCGGGACAACGTCGACGAGATCGAGAAGGTCGTCGGCCTGCCCTGCATCCTGAAGCAGCCCGACAGCTCCTTCAGCCAGGGCGTAGTGAAGGCCGACGACAAGGAAGGGCTGACCCGCGAGCTGATGGCGCTCTTCGAGAAGTCGGACCTGGTGATCGCCCAGGAATTCATGCCGACCGAGTTCGACTGGCGCGTCGGCATGATCGACGGCAAGCCGCTTTACCTCTGCAAATACTACATGGCGAAGAAGGACTGGAAGGTCATCTCGAAGGACGCCGACGGCAAGGTCCTGAACGGGCGGAGCGAGACGCTGCCCGTCGAGCTGGCGCCGCGCAAGCTGATCAGCATCGCCGTCAAGGCCTCGAAGCTGATCGGCGACGGCCTTTACGGGCTCGACATCAAGCAGGTCGGCAACCAGTTCTACGTGATCGAGATCAACGACAACCCCAACCTCGACTGCGGGTGGGAGGACGGCGTGCTCAAGGACGAGCTCTATACGCGCATCATGGAAGTGTTCCTGAAGCGCATCACGGACATCAAGGAAGGCCGCACCGATGATCGTTGAGCCGGCGCGTGGCGCGCCATGAGCCGCACCGAGCACCTCCACCTGTTTCAAGGGTACGGCATCGAGCTCGAATACATGATCGTCGACCGGTCCACGCTCGCGGTGCGGCCGATCAGCGACTGGCTGCTGAAAGCGGCGGGCGCCGAGAAGAACGGGGTCCTGGAGAACGAGGTCGAGTTCGGCGACATGGCCTGGTCGAACGAGCTCGTGATGCACGTCATCGAGATGAAGACCAACGGGCCGACGCCGGACTTGACCGCCCTCGGCCGCAACTTCCAGGTCGAGATCGACCGGGTGAACGGCCTGCTCGCGCCGCAGAACGCACAGCTCATGCCGACGGCGATGCACCCCTTCTTCGACCCCGACCGCGAGATGAAGCTGTGGACGCACGACAGCCGCGAGATCTACGACGCCTATAACCGCATCTTCGACTGCCGCGGCCACGGCTGGTCCAACCTCCAGAGCGTGCACGTCAACCTGCCGTTCTTCGACGCCGAAGCGGCCGACGGGGAATTCGGCAAGCTGCACGCGGCCGTGCGGCTCGTGCTGCCGATCCTGCCGGCGCTCGCGGCGTCGTCGCCGATCTACGGCGGGCGGCCGTCCGGCATCATGGACAACCGCCTGGAGTTTTACCGCGGAAACCAGCGGGCCGTGCCCATCATCACCGGCGGCGTGATCCCGGAGCAGGCGTTCACCCGGGCCGACTACGACGCGCGGATCTTCCAGGAGATCTATAAGGACATCGCGCCGCACGACCCCGACAAGATCCTGCAGGAGGAGTGGCTCAACTCGCGCGGCGCGATCGCGCGCTTCGACCGGAACGCGGTCGAGATCCGCGTGCTCGACATCCAGGAGACCCCGAAGGCGGATCAGGCCGTCATCACGGCGACGGTCGGCGCGGTCAAGGGCCTGGTCGAGGGCGCCTTCGCCCCGCTGGAGAAGCAGCAGGCCTGGACGCAGGAGCCGTTGCGCAAGATCTTCGACGCCTGCCTGAAGGCCGGCGGTGAGGCGCTCATCGAGGACCGCGCCTACCTGGACGCCTTTCACTATCCCGGCAGGACGCCGGCCCTCGCCAAGGACCTCTGGCGCCACATCACGGAGCGCGCCAACCGGCTTGAGCTCGTGCCGCTCGGCGCCGTCGAGACCGAGCTCGAGGTCCTGCTCGGGACGGGCTGCCTCGCCCGGCGCATCCTGGCCGAGACCGGCGCCACGCCGGACGCGGCCGCGATCAAGGCCGTCTACAAGGAGCTTTGCGCCTGCCTCGCGGGCGGCCGGATGTTCGGCGTGTGAGATTCGGGGCGATCCTCATCACCTGCGAGCATGGCGGAAACCAGGTTCCCGCCCGCTGGCGCGCCCGGTTCCGCGGGGCCGGGGCGGTCTTAAGCTCGCACCGCGGCTGGGACCCGGGCGCGCTCGGCGTCGCGCGGACGCTCGCCAAGGCGCTCGGGGCGCCGCTCGTTTTCGCCGAGACCTCGCGGCTGCTGGTCGAGCTCAACCGCTCGGCGCACCACCCGAAGTTGTTTTCGGAGTTCACCCGGGACCTTCCGCCCGCCGAGAAGGCCGCGATCGTCGCCGCCCACTACGCGCCGTACCGCGCCGAGGTCGAGGCCCATGTTTCGCGCGCCTTGCGGCGGGGCCCCGGTCCGGTGCTGCACCTATCGTCGCACTCGTTCACGCCGGTGCTCGACGGCGCGGAGCGCGCCGCGGACGCGGGCCTGCTCTATGACCCCCGGCGGCCGCTCGAGCGCGCGTTCGCCGCGGCGCTGACCGAGGAGCTGCGGGCGACGGGGGAGCTGCGCGTCCGCCGCAACTACCCGTACAGGGGCGTGGGCGACGGCCTCACGACCCACCTGCGGCGGCGATTTTCCGCTAATAAATACGTGGGGTTGGAACTCGAGATGAACCAGGCCCTGGAGCCCCGGGCGTACGCGCGGCTCCTCGTCGCGGCGCTGCAAATCGTCCTCAGCGCGTGAGGATCCGTTTGCCGAGGCGCGCTTCGATCGCGCCGTCGAGCTGGGCGCGCAGCATCCGGTACTCCGCCTCGAGGCGGTTGAAGTCCGGCGACTTGAGCGTCGCGTAGGACGGCCCTTCGAAGCCCGCATGCAGGTATTTGATCCCGGTCTTGGACGTGCCGGTGTCGGCGAACACGACCCATTTCACGCCCTTGTGCTGGAAAAGGTCGGGGCCGCAGCGGTCGTCCCGTTTATTGGCGACGGTGATGAGCACGGTCTTCTCGACCTGGCCTTTGAGCGCGCTCAGGACCTTGATGCCGGCGCAGAACCCGAGGCTGCAGGGGCGGGTCGGCACGACGACCTCGCCATAGAAGACGACGTCGTGCTCGTGCAGGCTCTGGAGCGGCGAGCTGGCGCTTTGGGGGTAGCCGTCCTCGACGGTCTCGGGCTCGGGCGAAGGCGCGCGGCAGGCGCTCGACAGCGCGCCGTCGGAGACGAGCGGCAGCGTGCACACGCCCGCCAACGTGGCGGCGACGGCGAGGCGCGAAAACGCCGGGCGTGTCCAGAACGGCTCGCGCCGCGGCG
>JAYVWD010000017.1:0-8785 GCA_043786345.1 Pseudomonadota bacterium | reverse complement strand
CCGCCGCATACCAGACCGCGATGGCCGCCGGCCTCACCGTCTGGCGCAAGCCCGGCGCCACCGGCGCCTGCGCCGCCTGCCACGGGCCCGACGGGCTCGACCTGGCGCGCATCGGCTACTCCACGGCGAGCATCCTGCGCCGCGGCATCGGCCAGGGCCGCACGCCGGACGAGGCGCGCGCGGTCGCGGCGATGATCGCCGCCCAGCGCCGGCGCTTCCACATCGACAAGCCCTGCAGCCCGACGCTCTTCCGCCCGCTCCAACCGGGGGGCAAACCGCTGCCCGCGGCCGCCGGGGACGCCGCGCTGGAACGCCAGCTCGTCGCGCGCGGCCTGGACCTCGCGGCCCCGCCGCCCGAAGACGCGGCGGCGGCGCGCGCGCTCGCGGACCGGATCCTGGCGCTGAACCCGGGGGACGTCGCGGTGGCGTTCCCGCTCAATCCCTGGACCGCCGACGGCGTCAACGGCGCGGCGCTGCGCTCCGAGGCCGAGTGGATTCCCGAGCTCGCCGTCGAGCCGCGCACGCCCGAAGCCGCGGAAAAATGGACCGCCGCGCAGAACCGCTACCTCGAGGCGCCGACCGACGAGGCCTTCTGGGCGCTCTACGATCTGGTGCAGGACCAGGACGCGGCGCGCTTCGGGGACGCGGCGGGCAGCGTCGGCGAGCGGCTGTCGCGCGAGAAGTACCGCGCGGCGCTGCTGCTGCAGCACATGGCGCGCCGGGACGCGCGCACGCTGCCGGACCTGCGCGCCGCGGCGAATTTCCTCCGCTTTCCGGTGTGGGAGGCCGCACAGGTCGCCTCGGTGATGACGCGCGGCTGCGGCGAGGACGGTACCGGGACCGGGACGCCCTTCCCGTGCTGGGGGTTTCTCCCGCGGTTTTTCGCCAAGATGGGGACGGACCGGGACGCGTTGACGCGCGATGCGCAGGCGCAGGTCCTACCCTGGCTGACGGCGGGGCTGCTCCTCGATCCGGCGCTGCAGTTCACGGAGAACGGCGGCGCGCAGATGCAACATTGGCACGCGGCGTTTCGCGACGCGCTCGGCGAGGCGTTGCCGTTTCACCAGGTCTACTTCGGCGCGCTGCACCTGGTGAAGGCGACGGACGGGCTCGACGCCACGCTGCCGAGCGGCCAAGGCTTCGCGGAAACGACGGTGAACGGGTGCTGGGGCGCGGCGGGCGCCGGGCTTTCGCAGTGGACGGGCGCGACGCTCAAGGCGCTCGCGGCGCAGCCGCCGGAGCCGCGGACGCTGGCGGCGCTGACGACGGTGAACCGGATGGCGCTCCTGTTGGTCGAAGCGGCGGTCAAGGCGCCGGCGCCGGGGTGCAAGACCGCGGCGAAGGAGCGGCTTGCGGCGCTGGTGAAGGCCTTGGGGACCGGGAAAAATAGCGAGCTTGCGGCGCGCGTGGCCGACGCCTTGAGGTAGGAGCGTGCCAGAGGCGCACTAAGTCCGGCCCCGTCCGCCCCGCGTCCCCGTCTCCCCATTCCCATGATCGCCGCGCACGGCAGTGAGCTGCGAGACAAGCATGGGGCCGGGGAGTCGAGCGGGGAGTCGGGGAGTTTTCAGGGCGCGGGCGGCGCCGGCACGGTGTCGGGCGCCGGCACGTCGAAATGCTCGCCGGGCTTCAGGTCGACGATGAGCGGCGGCACCTCGCCGGGGGTGCCGTCGGCCTTGTAGAATTTCAGATGGTATTCGCCCGGCTACAGGTGCGAGAACGCGTACGCCCCGCCGGTGACCGACGCCGTCGCGAAGGCGTTGACGCAGGTGGCATCGCCGTCCGGCTTGACGTCACCGCCCGGCGCGAAGCTCGGGGGCAGGCGGGCGTCGAGGTGCGGCTTGCCGCCGTCGAAACCCGGAGGCGGCGGGCCTTCGTGGTGCGGACCCTCGTGGCCGGCGGGGCCCTCGGAACCTATGGGGCCGTCGTGGCCGCCGCCCCCCCTCGGGCCGCCGTCATGCCGCGGGATGCGCCCGAATTGTCCGCCGTTGAAGGTCGCCGAGCGCCGGAGGAAGGCGCATACCGAGGTGAAGTCGCCGGCGACGCCCGTCCCCGCGATCCCGGCGTCGTCGCCCTGACGGACCATGTGCGCGACCGGGCCGAACTCGAAGTGGCGCTCGCCACCGTCCTCGAGCTGCTTGATCGACCGGCGCAGGTCGACGTGCAACGTGATCTTGAGCTCCTCGCCGATCACCGCCTCGAAGCCCTGGGCGACGAAGATGCCCCGGCCGGCGTCTCTGAACGACAGCGGCCGCTCCTGGTCGTCGAGCCCGACGATGGTCGCGGGCGTCGTGGGGTCCAGGTCCAAAATCACGCCGACGTAGCTGCCCGGCGCGATCGCCTGCGCCGTCGACAGCTCGAGCGACTTGCCGCCCGAGAGCGCCAGCGCGTCGACCTTGCCGGCGTTCGCGAGGGCCACCGCGACCGGCTCGCCGTATTGGCCGCCTTCGAGCTCCGGCACGACGCGCATGCCGACGATGTTGAAGTAGACGTGCCTGGCGTCGTCGGACGGGGCGTCGGCGAGCGCCAGCGTCAAGGCGCCGGTGCCCGGCTTCGGGTGGGGGTTGCCGACCTCGACGCCGCAGTTGGTCGCCAGCAACGTCAGGAGCGCGAATACGCCGAGCCGCAATTCAGTCGTCATTTTTTTTGCTCCTGCCAGCCGCCCGCGCAACGGGGAACAACTGCACGTTTACCTGTCTTCCTCGACGTCGTGCGGGCGGCGCGCGACTATACGCGGACCCTGCTCGGCATCGACGACTCCGCCCTCAAGACGTTCAAGGCGAAGGTCGCGGCGATCCGCGCCCTGTCCAACTCGCCCGAGGAGTTCAAAGCCAACATCGCGGCCGCCGAAGCGGAGTTCCAGACCGCGATGGACGAGCAGAAGACGAAGGCCGACGCGGCCCGCCTCGCGAACGGGGACGAGCTCAAAGCGGTGTTCGACGGCACCGTTCAGGTGTTCCTCGCCTGCGGCACCGACGTGTCCCTCGGCGAGCACGAGGACCGCGGTCCAGGCGGTCCACGCGGACCCGGCGGACCCGGCGGACCCGGCGGACCCGGCGGACCCGGCGGCGACCATCACGGCATGAAGGGCGGTATGAAGGCCCCCCCCCCGAGCACGGCCCGCGCGGCGAAGAAGGCCGCCCCCGCCGTGAGCCGCGCGACAACGACGACCAGGCCGCGGACGAAGGCCAGGATGACCAAGGCCCCCGCATGATGTTCGGCAACGGCGAGTTCAAAGGCGACTTCAAGAAGATGAAGGGCCACATGGGCAAAGGCCCCGAAGGCAAGGACCGTGAAGCCGCGGCGGCCAGCGCCGAGTGCACGGCGGCGGTGACGGGACTTCAGGCGCTCCTCACGCCCGTCGCCGCCCCGGCCCCGGTCGTCGCGCCAGCCTCCGGAACCTGAGACCCCGCTTGATGCGTGGCGGCAGGACGAACGTCCTGCCGCCCGTGTCATTCCCGCCCGCGTCCGGCGCGAACGGCGCGATCCGCTACGGGCCCGCCGCCCGATCAAACCGTTGAATCGCCCGGGAAATCGTGCGAGGCTCACGCGAGCCGCCCCCCCTCGCCCGAAGGACGAACTGCCGTGCCCGAGCTCCTCTTGTCGCTGTCGCTTTTGCTTTTCGCCCTTCCCGCCCTGGCCGCCGACGCCCTCATCGACATGGGCGAGATCCCGGCGGCGCACCTCATCGACCAGGCCGGCGCGCCGTTCGACACGACGAGCCTGCGCGGCCAGGTCGTCGTCCTCGACGTCATCTATACGTCCTGCTCCGGCCCCTGCCCGCTGATGTCGGCGCACATGGCCTCGCTTCAGCGAAAATATGCGGACGCCGCCGACGTGCGGCTCGTCTCGCTGACGACCGACCCGGTGACGGACACGCCGGCCGTCCTGACGGAATACGCGAAAAAATACGCGGCCGACCCGAAGCGCTGGACCTTTCTGACTGGCGACCAGAAGCTCATCATCGCCTACGCCCGCGACGCGCTGAAGCTCCCGGCCGGCGAGGATCCGGCCATGCATTCCACGCGCTTCGTGGTGATGGACAAGGCGGGGCACGTCCGCGCCTATCCCGATAGCCAGGGGGACCAGGCCCAAGGCGGCGTCGAGGCGGCGGTCGACGCGCTCCGCGGCGGCATGCCGGGCAGCTCCGTCATCTCGCTGCCGCAGGCGGTGATCCTGGGCCTGGTCGAGGGCGTCACCGAATACCTGCCGGTGTCGTCGACCGGGCACCTCGTGCTCGCCGACCAGCTGCTCGGTCTGCGCGACACGACCCGGCTCAGCGCCGACGAGCTCGACGCCGTCGAGGCCTACGAGGTCGTCATCCAGTCGGGCGCGATCCTCGCCGTGATCGCGCTCTACGGCCGGCGGATCAAGGAAATGGTCCTGGGCCTGCTCGGCAAATCGCCGTCCGGGCGCAAGCTCCTGGTCAACATCGTCGCGGCCTTCGTCCCGACCGCGGTCGTCGGCCTGCTGCTCAACAAGATCATCAAGTCGTACCTGCAGTCTTCGGTCCCGGTGATCGGCGCGCTCTTCGTCGGCGGCGTCGCGATGATCCTCTTCGAGCGCACCCGGTCGGCGAAGGCTTCGCGCGAGACCGGCGGCGGGCTCGAGACGCTGACGGTGAAGAAGGCCGTCACGATCGGCTTCGTCCAATGCCTCGCCATGTGGCCCGGAACCTCGCGCTCCATGGTCACGATCCTCGGCGGCATGACGCTCGGGCTGTCCCCGGTCGCCGCCGCCGAGTTCTCGTTCCTCCTGGGCCTGCCGACGCTGCTCGCGGCGACCGGCCTCAAGGCCGTGAAGGAAGGGCACGTGCTCGTGCACCACATCGGGCCCCTGGCCATGGCCGTCGGCCTCGCCGTCGCCGCGGTATCCGCGACGGTCGCGGTGCGGGGCTTCGTCTCGTACTTAAGCCGGCGCGGGTTCGTGCCGTTCGGCGTCTACCGCATCGTCCTGGCGATCGCGATGGCGGCGATCCTCGGCTCGACGTCGCTGAAGTAGTTTGCTGCCGCGAGGACACCTGGCGCCAGGACGACCTGGCGCGGGCCCTTTTCGCGCGCGTCGCGGCGGCCGCCCGCCAAAGCTTCCCGGCCGACGGCTAGGCGTCAGCTGGCCTTGGCCGGCGCGCCGTCCGCCGCGGCGTCCGCCAGCGGCGCGATATGAGACCCATTGTGCCGCTTCGCCGACACGACGACGCTGGCGATTTCGTCGAGGACGGCGACCGGCGTCCCGGCGATCTCGATCAGGCAGTTGGTGGACAGGGTCCCGGTGACCACGATTTTGGCGTCCATATTGACCTGCGCCGCTGCGCTCGAGGTGACGACCCGCCGCTTCGCGCGCTCGAGCAAGGCGCGTAAACGGGGGATCCGGTCCGCCAGGGCGGCCTTGTTCGCGACGTGGCTCTTCGTCAACTGGGTCGGGCCGCGGCGGTCCAGCTCCGCTTTCACCGCCAGGTCGCGGTCGAGGCCGACGGTGAGGTTGGCGACGCGCCGCAGGGCGAGCTTGTGCCGCCGTTCCTGCGCGGGGTTGTGGCCGACGCGCGCCTTGGTCTTGGCGCCACTGGCGCGCCCGAAGCGGGCGCAATGAATGTCGCCGCCCGCGATCAGCTCGCTCCCGGCGATCATGCCGTCGGCGGCCGTGACCGAGACGCCCGCCGCCGCCTGAATAGAGCTGGCGGTGATGCTGCGCGTGACCGTGATCGCCCCGCCGCTTTCGACGCGGGCGTTTTCGATGAAGTCGGCGGTGATCGCGCCGCCCGCGCGGACGTAGGCGCCGTCTCCCGACAGGATGCCGCCCGTGACGATGAGGCTGCCGCTGACCTTGACGGTGCCGCCCTGGATCATCCCGTTGATCGTGAGGTCGCCGTGGATTTCGACGAGCGCGCCGGCTTCGACGGTGCCGTTGATGGTCGCCGGGCCGCGAAAATGCACGTTGCCGACGCTCAAATTGACGCTGCCATTGAAGATCAGGACCTTCTTCAAGAGGAGGGCCGTGCCGGAGATCTCCGGGATGCCGTCGCAGGTCGCGACGAATCTCGTTTCGCCGTCGGTCGCGATGCCCTCGCCGATCGTGACGGACGGGAGGTCCGGCAGGGCCGCGGCGAGCTCGTGGCCGAAGACGTCGAAGCCAGGGACGGGCGGGGTTTTGAAGACGAATTCCGCGACCAGCTGGCCGGTCCGGACGACGAGCTGCTGCTGGCGCTCGCGCATCGAGTCGGCGTCGTGGACGACGGGATGTTCGGCGGGGCGCGCCCGCATCAGGGAGGGCTCCGTCCCGGCGACGGGGGCGCGGCCCTTCGCGACGACCTGCCCTTCCAGGGTCTGGCGCGCGAGGACCATCGCCGGCAGGGCGTGCGCGTTCATCATGGGGGGCGGGACGCCGAGGGTCGCGAGCAAGCCGGCCCATTCCTGAAGGTCTCGGCCGAGGCTGGTGGCGAAGAGAGACGGGTCGGATTTCCGGACGGTCGCGTACATGCGGTCGGCGGCGATCTCGATGGTGACATAGCGGGCCAAAGGGTGGGCCGCGGGCACCTTGGGCGCGGCCGCGAGCGCCGCCAGGTAGACGAAGGGGAGATCGACCCCATACCGCTCCGGACCACGGTTGGCGGAGCGCAGCTCGCGGTCGATCTCGCGGGTCAGGAGGCGGAACCGGCGGCCGGTCGCCGCGCCGAGCTTGGCGGCGGCGTCCTTGATCGCCTGCGCGACGGCCGGCGTCAAATCGTCGTCCATGAGCGCCCGGACGTCATCGACGACGAGCGCGATTTCGTCGCCGTCGCGGCCCACGAGCAGCCGAAAGGGCGGATCCCCGTCGCGGCGGGCCGGCAACTGGCGGAGGGACTGCAGCGGCAAGCGCGCGACCGGCTCGCCGCGACCGGCGCGCAACCAGGCGGCGTGAATGTCGACCGCGGAGGCGGCGTCCGTGATCCCGAGCCGCCGCAGGCCTTTGCCGACCGTGAGCTTGAAGAGGCGAAAGGGCCAGGCGCGAACCTCGGCGGGCGCCGCGGTCACCGACAGATAGGCGAGGCAGCCGGCGTCGGTCGCCGCGGCGTCCACTTCGATGCCCGGCATCGGCGGCGCGCCCGTGACCAGGGTCACGGCGACACTCGTGTCCGGCGGCACGTCGGCGACGCGCAATTCGGTCCAGATCCGGTCCAACCGCGTCTTGAAGATCCGATAGAAAGCGACGCGGCCCGCCTCGCGCTCGGCCCGGAGCTTTTCCTTGGCGCGTTCGAGCAGGTCCGGCGGCGGCTCGGCGCGCTCCAGGCAATCGGCGCGCGTGAACTCGACCCGCACGCGGTACTGCGCGGGAATGTAGGTGATTTTTGGGCCGGATTTGGGCATTGCCGCTCCGGAGTCCAGGCGACTCCTCACTGGTCATCGGCATATTCAGGCCTTTCTCGAGGTCCGATCATTTTTTAGCCAATATAAACGTGATGTTACGGCATCCGTTATAGCTTCTCGGCCGACGAATAGACCGCGCCCAGCTCGAGCGTCTTCGCCGCTTTGAGCTTCGTGCCGGGCTTCGCCGACGGCGCCCCGGAATAGAGGCCGGAGAACGTCACCGGCACGCTCAGCTCTTGATTGAGCTTCATCATCATGAAGTGGAGGTGCGGGCCCGTCGTGACGCCGGAGTTGCCGACGAGGGCGATCAGCTGGCCCTTCTTCACCTTGTCGCCGACCTGCACTTTCGCCGAGCTTTGCTTCAGGTGGTAGTACTGGCTCTCGACCGTGCCGTGCTGGATGCGGATGACGTTCGGCTGGGCGTTGAGGGCGACCGCCGCGGTTTTCGCGTTGTCGGCGTTGCCCATTGCGACCCCGATCACCGTGCCGTCGGCGACCGCGAGCACCGGCTGGCCCATGAGGTCGCCGGCGTCGCACTTGACCAGGTCCCAGCTGTAGTGGCGCTCGAGGCCGTAGTGGAAGCTCTTGCCGCCCGCGCCCTGGCCGACGCAGAACTTGCCGGCGAGCGGCGGGTAGACGCTGACCGCCTGCTTGTACGGCGTCTTCTGAAAGTACTTCTTCACGGCGCTGGTGGCGTAGGCGACCACCTTGTCCTGGAGCGGGCTCGCCATCTGCTTGTCGTAGCCGAGCGCGTCCACCTTGGCGCGGTAGGCCTTCGCGATCCGGTCGTCCACCGAGGGGTCCTTCGACTTGGCGCTCGCGTCCTTGAAGTGCGCGTCGGCCTCGGCGGCCTTGTCGAGCTGGAGGAACCCGAGCCCTTCGGCCAGCGCCCGCTCGGCGGGGTCGGTGATGCCGGCCGTCGTCTTCGCGGCGCCGGCCGTGTCGCCGCTGGCCGTCTGAACGGCGAGGAGCTTGCCTCTGATCTCGTTGTCGTCGGGATAGGCCTTGTTTCCCAGCTCCGCGAACGCCTTGGCGGCGGGCAGGTCGTCGGCGCCCTTGAGCGCGTCGACGCCGGCGAGCACCCCGGCGCGGAGGTTTTCCTTGAAGCCGGCCTGCGCCGCGAGCTGCGGCCCGAGCTCGTAGAACTTCCTGAACGCCTCGTAGGATTCCTTGAAATGCCGCGTCTCGCGGTAGCAGTTGCCGAGGCTGTTGAAGTGCGACGGGACGTCGGGCGCGACCTGCGTCGCCTTCTGGAAGAGCGGGCAGGCCTCGGCGAACTGGTGCTCCTTGAAGAACAGGCTCGCGCCCTGGTCGACCAGGCCGGCCGCGTAGTTGTCGCGGACGCCCTTGTCGGCCGGGGCGGCGGCATAGGCCTTCTCATAGAACGGGAGCGCCTCGGCCGGTTTTTCCAGGTTGAACAGCGTAAAACCCATGAAGACATTGAGCCA
>JAYVWD010000016.1:0-2573 GCA_043786345.1 Pseudomonadota bacterium | reverse complement strand
CGGACCTCGGCGGGCAGGTTGCCGAGGGGGTTCTTGGACTTGGACCGGGAGTTGGTCTTGACCATTCCGACTGAATCGCCGGCGCCGTGCGCCGCGTCGTTGGCGGCCTTCTGGTCGTTCGTGAGGACGTTCTTCTGGGTCTCGGAGTCCACTTGGAACTTCTGGGAGGCGATGATGCCCTTCTTGACGGTGACGCCGACGGCGACGTTGCCCGGGAGGGCCGCCTGGATGCCGAGGACCGGCTGCGCGCCGAAAACCTCGAGGTGCTGGCGGATGTTGCCGGAGTAAAACTGCCAGCCGGGGATCGAGCCGGTCGTGGTCCTGATGCTCGAGGCCTGCTTGAAGTCCTGGTATTCCTGGACGAGCTCGTCGACGTTCAGGTAGCTGACGCCCAGGCCCCAGGCGACGCTCGAGCCGACGCGTTTACCGACGGCGGCGCCGGCGTAGTAGGTGTTGGCGCGGGCGTTCGAGGCGCGGTGGTAGCTCTCGATGGGCAGGCTCCCGCAGCCCGTCGTCTTGCGTTCGAGCAGGGTGTCCTGGTCCTTCAGATCGCTGTCGGTCGAGTAGGCGCCGAAGGCGAACACCAGGCCTTCGACGTAGCGGTCGAGCTTCTGGAGGCCGCCGAAGAAGGACGGGACGGAGCCGCCGGAGGTCTCGACAAAGTCGTCGCCGCAGAGCGTCTTCTTATAGGTCGCGGTCTTTTGGTAGTAAGCGTTGGCGGAGCCCGAGATGTCGTTCGAAAGGGCGAACGCCAGGCCGGCCGGGTTGTAAAAGACGCCCGAGGCGTCGTCGGCGACCCCGGTGAAGGCGCCACCCATGCCGACGGCGCGGGTGCCGATCGTCACGTTGTTATAGTGGAACTGATCGGCGCGGGCCGGCATCGAGGCCAGGCCAAAGGCGCCAAGGATCAAAGCGAGACGTCCGAGCGTCATCCCTTGCTTCATCTGCTCATCCTTTCAAATTCAGCTCTATTTAATCGACGCCAAGGGCTTTCCAGTCACGATGATCAGTCTTTTTCATATTTCGGGAACTGCTTGCGCAGCTTGTCGAAGCGCGCCTCGCCCGTGGCGCCGATGATGTCGTCGGCCTTCATCTTGCCGAGCTCCTTGGCGATCCGCGCGATGCGGTTCTCCGGGCTCGGGTGGGTCTTGCCGAGGTTTTTGACCTTGGAGTCGGAGGACTTGGCGAGCCGGGACAGGTAGCTCCCGAAGGCCTTCGGGTCGTAGCCGGCGCGGATCGCATATTTAAGGCCATACTCGTCGGCCTCGAACTCCAGGTCGGGGCCCAGGCCCTTTTCGGTGATCAGGTTCATGCCGGCCGAGGCCGCCTGGAGGATGTTGAGGCCGGCGCCGCTCGTCCCCGAGAGGTACCGCGCGACCATCGCGCCGGCGACGGTCTCCTCGGACCGCGCCCGCTCGCGCACCTTGAGCGCCGCGTCGTACTCCTGGTTTTGCGACGCCGTGGCGGCCTTCGAGAGGTCCTGCTCCTTCATCGAGCGCAGCGTGTTGAGCATGTGTTTCCGGCCGACGTGCGCGACCTCGTGGCCGAGGATCGACGCCAGCTCGGCCTCGTTCTTCGCCGCGCGCAGGGCGCCCATCGTGATGAGCACATACCCGCCGGGGCAGGCGAAGGCGTTGATCGACTCGTGCTTCAGGATCGCGAACATGTACTTCCGCTCGGGGAAATCGCTGTAGCTCGCGACGTAGTTGCCGACCTGGTTGACGTATCCGATGATCTTATCGTCCTCGATGATGCCGTAATATCCGAGCAGGCGGCCGGCCATGTTGCGGCCGATCTCGACCTCGGCGCGGAATTCGTCGATCTGCTTGGTCTCGGCCGCGGACAGCTTGGGGCCGGCTCCTTTGGATTTGTTGCTCGTCGTGCACGAGACCGCCGCCATCGAGAAGGCGGCCAGCGCGAGCAGCGCCGCGACGGGGGAAAGCGGGAGAGAGCTCATTGGACGCGAAGCTCCTTCAGACCGATTGAAAAGGATTGATGAAAATTGATCTCCTAAGGTTAATCGCATGACGGCCAAAAGGAAAGCGCCCGGCTTTGAGGCCAGGCGCTCGCATCGAATTGGCTTGGGGGCAGGCGGGCCGGAGCCCCGGGTTCACATGCCCGACTTTTGCGCGATCTCCTCGAAGACCTGCTCGCCGAGCTCGTCCGTCTTCTTCTTGTTGGGCACCACGTCTTCCATCCGGTAGACGGCGCGGAGGTCGGGGCGGACGTTGCCGGCATTGGCGGAGCTATCGTCTTCACGAAGGCCCCGCACGCCCATGACCGCGGACCTGGCCCGCGACTCGGAGGCTTCGTCGGTCTGCCGGCCCTCTTTCACGACGCTCTTGATCGCCCTCGACAGCCCGTCGCTGCCTTCGGCCTTGTGCTTGACGGCGAGGACCGAGACGAAGCCGGCCTTGCCGTCCTTCAGCTTGACCTCCCAGAACATGCCTTTGCGCTCGCCGGCGGAGATCGCCTCCCCCTCTTTGAGCTTTCCGACCACGACACTCTTGTTCGTGGCATCGGCATAAACCTCGACCCCGTCCTTTTTGGCTTCGACCTCGGCGGCGAGCGCC
>JAYVWD010000015.1:0-4657 GCA_043786345.1 Pseudomonadota bacterium | reverse complement strand
GGCACCGTGAAGCCGCTCAGGCCCTGCACGACCGGCACGCCCGCCTTTTCGGCGTGAGCGCGCGCCGCCGCCTTGCTGGCCATGGCCTCGATCGCCGCCGGGCTCGGGCCGACCCAAAGGAGCCCCGCCGCCTCGACGCGCGCCGCGAACCCCGCGTTCTCGGACAAAAAGCCGAAACCCGGGTGCACCGCGTCGCAGCCCGCCGCCTTCGCCGTGCGGACCAGGCCCTCGGCGTCCAGGTAGACGGCCGGCGACTCGTGCGCGACGCGCACGAACGCCGTCACGACGTCGAGCAGATACGCGGGCGGGGTCGCGCGGTCGGTCAGGCAGACCGTCTGGGTCCCGAGCCGGCGCGCGGTCGTCGCGATGCGCCGGGCGATCTCGCCGCGGTTGGCGATGAAGAGGCGCTTCATCCGGGCGCCGCCTCCCAGGTCCAGTCGTGGCTAAGCTTGCACGCCCAGGGCGGCGCTTTTTTCTCGAAGAACGCGCTCAAGCCCGCCTGGCCGGCCTGGCCGGTGCGGACGCCGGCGATCGCCTCGGCGGTGCGCGGGTTCTGGCGCATGCCGTCGCTCTGCGTCTGGTCGAGCAGGGTCTTGAGCTTCGCCTGCGCCTCGGCGCTGCCTTGCAACAACAGATCGAGCTCGTCCCTGACCGCCGCGGCGAGGCCGGCCTCGGGCACGACGCGCTCGACCAGGCCCATCTCCCGGGCTTCCGCCGCGGAAAACGGCCGGCCCGTGAGCCCGTGCCGGCGGAGCCCGCCCGGCGTCATTTTGCGCATCAGATAGGGCACGATCACGGCGGGCATCAGGCCGAGCTTCACCTCGGACAGGGAAAAGCGCGCCGTGTCGGCGGCGATCGCGATGTCGCAGCAGGCGGTCAGCCCGACGGCGCCGCCGAAGGCCGAGCCGTTGACGGCGGCGATGGTCGGCTGGGGCAGGTTCGCGAGCGCCTCGAAGAGCGCGGTGAGCCCGCGAGCGTCCTGGACGTTCTCCTGGTACGTGAGTTGCGCCGAGGCCTTCATCCAGTTGAGGTCGGCCCCGGCGGAGAAGTGCTTGCCCTTGCCGCGCACGACGACGGCGCGCACCGTCTTCATCGCGGCGAGCTCCTTTAAGTGCCCGACGAGCTCGCGGATGACGGCGGCGTCGAACGCGTTCGCCGCCTCCGGCCGGTTCAGCGCGAGCACCGCGATGCGGTCGTCGCGGCCGGGGCCGACGGGCAGCACGGTGAGCTCGGTGGCTCCGGTCATTTGAGCGCCCCTTCCGGGATCGGCGCCTTCTGCCGCAGCAGCGCCTGGGCGAAGGTCTTGCCCTGGGCATCGGCGCGCATCGACATCGTGCCGCCGCCGCCGAGGGCGCTCTCGAGCAGGAAGTTGAAGCCCTGCATGTTCTCGACCTTGTAGCGGATCACGCGGCCGAGGCAGAGCTCCTGGAAGAGGTCCTTGACGCGTTGGGCCGTCAGGTATTCGTCGAGGAACGCGAAGGCGCGGGGGTTGCGCGCGAGCACGCCGATGTTGGCCGTGTCGCCCTTGTCGCCCGAGCGCGCCAGGGCGATATCGTAGAACGCCCGCCCTTTGGCGGCCTCGGCGACGGCGTCCTGGACGGATTTCGAGGGCTTGGTCGCGACCTGCCCCTGGTCCGCGCCTAAAGCGAAGTTGCCGGTCTCGGTGTTGTGCACGACCCGCTCGTTGACGAAGCGACCGTCCTCGAACAGGGACACGGTCGGCGCCACCGCGGACTTGGGCATCAGGGCAGGCCAGTAGCTGACGATCTCCTTGATCTGCGGCACGCCGCCTAAGATCGTGACCCCGGGCGGCCCGCCGAGGATCACGGCCGGGACGTGCTTGCCGAAGCGCTTGAGCTTCTCCTTGTCCGCGTCGCGCACGCCGAGGCGCAGGATGACCTCGTTGCCCTCTTCGGCGTGGGACATGCTGCGGTGGAACGCGTTGTACCCGAAGATCTCGGTCTCGGTGGCCGCGAAGTCCTTGCCGGCGCGCCCCCAGAAGATCTCGGCGAAGGCCTCGGCTTTTCTCCGGGCGTGGGGGCCCGAGATCGCGATCTCGCCGATGCACTTGAAGCCGTCGGCGAAGGCCATCGAGACCTTATAGAGGGGCGTCGGCTCATGGCCCTTGACGCCGCTGATGCGCACGCGGTCTTGGCCGTCGGCCGCGAGCTGGATCGTCGAGAAGTCGGAGACGACGTCGGGCGTGATGTAGGCCTTCGGGTTGCCCATCTCGTAGAAGAGCTGCTCGCGCACGGTGTCGAGGGACACCAGCCCGCCGGAGCCCGGGTGCTTGGTCACGACGAAGGAGCCGTCGGCGTCGACCTCGACGATCGGGTAACCGATGTCCTTGTAGGTCTTGATCAAATGCCAGTCGGAGAAGTTGCCGCCGCAGGCCTGGCTGCCGCACTCGATGATGTGGCCGGCGACGATCCCGGAGGCGAGCTTGTCCCAGTCGCGCAGGGACCAACCGAACTCGTGGACCATCGGCCCGACCGTGATGCCGGTGTCGGTGACGCGGCCGGTGATGATGATGTCGGGGTCGGATTTGAGCGCCTCGACGACGGGCGCCGCGCCGAAATAGACGTTCGCGGACTCGATGCGGCCGGCGACCCTCGCCATCCCTTGTCCGGTCTCCATGTTGTCGAACTTGCAGCCCTTGCCGCGCAGGTCGTCGAGCCTGGTCAGGATGTCGTCGCCGTAGACGACGGCGATCTTGGGCTTCAAGCCGAGCTTCTTCGCGAGCAGCGCGATCGCGTGGGCGCAGGCTTCGGGGTTCACGCCACCGGCGTTGGTGATGATCTTGGTCCGGTCCTTGAGGAGCTTCGGCAGGACGCCCTCGAGCATCGGCAGGAAGTCGCGCGCATAGCCCGCCTCGGGGTCTCTGCTCCGCTGCTTCTGCATGATCGACATCGTCACTTCCGCGAGGAAGTCCATCGAGATGTAGTCGAGGCGGCCGCCGTTCACCTGGCGGTAGAGGGCCATGGGGTCGTCGCCCCAGTAGCCGCTCGCGTTGCCGATCCGAAGTGCAGTCTTTCTCGTCATGAATCAGGGTCCTCTAAAATCGGGGGCACGCCGGGGCGCCGCGGACTACATCCGGAAGATGCCGTACGCGGTGTCGTCCCAGCGGTGGTGTAGGGTCGATGCCAGCGCCATCGCCAGCACGTCCCGGGTCGAGCGCGGGTCGATGATCCCGTCGTCCCAGAGGCGCGACGACGAGTAATAGGCCGAGCTCTCGCGCTCGTACTTCGCGAGGATCGGCGCCTTGATCAGGTTCAGCTCTTCGGGCGAGAGCTTCTGGCCGGAGCGCGCCAGCTGCTGCTCCTTCACCGTCGCGAGCACGCCGGCCGCCTGCTCGCCGCCCATGACCGAGATCCGCGAGTTGGGCCACATGAAGAGGTAACGCGGGTCGTAGGCGCGGCCGCACATGCCGTAGTTGCCGGCGCCGTAGCTGCCGCCTACGATCATCGTGATCTTGGGCACGTTGGCGTTGGCGACGGCGTGCACCATCTTGGCGCCATCCTTGGCGATCCCGCGGTGCTCGTACTGCTTGCCGACGATGAAGCCGGTGATGTTCTGGAGGAAGAGCAGCGGGACCTTCTCCTGCGTGCAGAGCTCGATGAAGTGCGCCGCCTTGAGCGCGCTCTCGGAGAAGAGGACGCCGTTGTTCGCGATGATCCCGACGGGGATGCCCTTGATGTGGGCGAAGCCGGTGACGAGGGTCGTCGCATAGTTCTTCTTGAACTCGAAGAACTCGCTGCCGTCCACCGTGCGCGCGATGACCTCGCGGGCGTCGAAGAACTTGCGCCCCTCCACCGGGATCACGCCGAGAAGCTCCTCGGGGTCGTAGGCGGGCGCCGATGGCGCGAGCAATTTCACCGGCGCCGCCTGCCCCTTGCCGAGGTAGCGGACGATGTCGCGGACGATCTCGAGCGCGTGCGCGTCGTCCTCGGCCAGGTGGTCGGCCACGCCGCTGATCCCGGTGTGGACCTCGGCGCCGCCGAGCTCCTCGGCCGTGACGTCCTCGCCGGTCGCCGCCTTCACCAGCGGCGGCCCGGCGAGGAAGATCGTCCCGGTTCCACGCACGATCACGTTCTGGTCGGACATCGCCGGGATGTAGGCGCCGCCCGCCGTGCATAGGCCGTGCACCGACGAGATCTGCTGGATGCCCGCGGCGCTTAGGCGCGCCTGGTTGTAGAAGATCCGGCCGAAGTCGTCCTTGTCGGGGAAGACCTCGTCCTGCATCGGCAGAAAGGCGCCGCCGGAGTCGACGAGGTAGATGCAGGGCAGGTGGTTGCGCTCGGCGACCTCCTGCGCGCGCAGGTGCTTCTTGACGGTGATCGGGTAGTAGGTGCCGCCCTTGACGGTCTGGTCGTTCGCGATGATCAGGCAGGTGCGGCCCGAGACGACGCCGACGCCGGTGACGATGCCGCCGCCCGGCACCTGGTCCTCGTAGAGGTCATAGCCGGCGAGCGGGGAGAGCTCGAGCAGGCTCGTCCCGGGGTCGAGCAGGCCCTTGACGCGCTCGCGCGCGAGCATCTTGCCCTGTTTCCGCTGGTAGTCCTGCGCCTTCTCGCCGCCGCCCTGCTGCGCGGCCGAGACCTTGGCCGCCAGCTCGGCGGCGAGGCGCTCGTGGTGCGCGCGGTTCGCTTTGTAGTCG
>JAYVWD010000014.1:0-4984 GCA_043786345.1 Pseudomonadota bacterium | reverse complement strand
GGCCCAAGGTTGCACAAAGGGAAGCCGGGGAATCTACCCTCATGCACATTGGGATGGGAAGCAGAGATGAGAACCAATCGGATTGTTGCCAAAGTTGTTGCTGTTGCATGTGCCGCCCTGTTTACCGCCTCGTGCCACGACATCGTGGTCAAGGTCGAGAAAAAGCCGAAAGCGGTCGACGCGAGCGCCACGAAAAATTTCGACCAACTCAACCTCGCCAGCTCGGAAGACTTCCTGAAGCACATGGACAACCTCAAGGTGGTCGCCGCCGACCTCTTGATCCGTGAGCTCAACGAGAAGGATTACAAGAAGGCGCTTCGCACCGCGGTGCGCAAATACCGCGTCTTCCTCGCGAAGAAAGCCGACTCGCCCGTCAAAGTCGACGACACCTTCTACCTCGACGACAAGCAGTGCCGGCAAATCGGCGGCGCCAATTTCAATATGGACGAAGCCAACGAATTCCTCGGCCTGATGCTTAAGTCCGCGGTCCTGGCCAAGATGGGCGAAGTCTCCGCCGCCAAGATCAATCCCGAGCTCTCGAAAGAGATCCAGGCGATCGCCCAGCTGATCCTCAAAGAGCTCGGCCTCGAAGTCGAAGGCACCGTCGACGTCGAGAAGTCCGAGAAATCGACCCTGACCAAGGGCTCCGTCAAGATCCGCCTCACGGCAATCGACAACGAAGAGATCGACGACCTGACCAGGAAGGCCGACGAAGTCGAAGTGATCAACCTCGCCTTCACCCGCGACCTCGGCGCCGACATGGTCGGCTCGTTCACGGCCGAAGTCTCGATGACGCACCTCAAGGCCTGGGACGGCAAGGACGCGCAGACCGAAGCGCTCGCCGCCACCATCAAGGTGACCCGCGAAGCGACCGGCGAGAAGCTCTTCAAGCACACGCTCGCCTTCGACGTCAGCCACGACGGCCTCGCGAACTACGCCCGCAAGATGGAGTTCACCCAGGCGCCGGATAACAAGAAGAAGATCACCATCATCGACACGATCATGCCGGAAACCGAGTCGGCCGTGGCGTACAAGTCGATCCTCGACCTCACCGCGATGACCCAGTGCAAAGCGACGCTGGAAGACGGCAAGGGCGCCGGCGACGAAGGCGGCTTCGTTCCAGGCAAAGATGGCTCCGGCAGCGACGTCGGCAGCGGCACGGACAAGGGAACCGGCACGGCCTCGGGCTCCGGCTCGAACATCGGCAGCGGCTCGGATGTCGGCAGCGGCACGGACAAGGGAACCGGCACGGCGTCGGGCTCCGGCTCGAGCGTCGGCAGCGGCACGGACAAGGGAACCGGGACGGCCTCGGGCACCGGCTCGACCATCGGCAGCGGCTCCGACACGGGCAGCGGCTCGACGGGCAAAGGCAAAGATGACGACGAAGGCAAGGGCGGCGATAAGGGCGGCAAAGGCCCCGGCCAAAACCCCGGTCAGAACCCCGGCCAAAACCCCGGCCAACATCCTAAGTGATCCGTCCCTGACGGCAAGCACCATCCCTGCATGAGATCCGGAGCGCAGCCCAGGCTGCGCTCCTTCTCGTTTTTGGCGGCGCCCGTCACGGCGCGACGCGGGACCGCATGATCATCAGGTCGCGACCGAACAGGAGCGGCCCGAGAAACGCGTGGTTGCCGACGGCGTTGAGCGCGTGGAGGTGCGGAATCAGCACGGGCTTCGGCTGGAACCCGACGGCGACGCCGGCCGCGGATAGCATCGCGAGGTCGTTGGCCCCGTCGCCGACCGCGCAGGCCTCGCGCGGATCGATGCCGAGCGCCTTGCAAGTCTCGACGAGGAAGCGTTTCTTCACGGCGCCGTCCACGACCTCGCCGGCCACCTTGCCCGTGAGCGTGCCGCCGACGACCTCGAGGACGTTGGCGCGGATCGCGGTGAAGCCGACCTTGCGCTGGATGATCTCGGCGAGCTGCACGAAACCGCCCGACACCATGTAGATCGGGACCTTGACCTCGCGGCAAAACGCCGAGAACGCCTGGATTCCCTTCATCAAGGTGAGGCGCTCGCCGACTTCGGCGAACACCGACTCCGGCAGGCCCCTCAGGGTCGCGACGCGTTTCTCGAGGCTGTCCTTGAAGTCGAGCTCGCCCTGCATCGCGCGCTCGGTGAGCGTCGCAACTTCGGCGGATGTCCCGGCGAAGGCCGCGAGCTCGACGATGGATTCCTGGGCGATGACGGTCGAGTCCATGTCGAAGAAAACGGCCTTGACGCGCGGTACGGGCGAATAGCCGACCGTCGCGCCCGCCCGAAACGCGCGCGCGAAGTGCTTCATGAGATCCGCATAGCTGGACGCAGTCACGTCCCTCATCTCGGCAAAGCCGAAGAGCCCTTCTCCGAGGGGCGCAAAGGGCTCATAATCCGAGAGGGAAAAGGGCGCCGGCAGCAGGGCCGCGAGGCGCACCGTTTTCGGCAGGGGATTCGGGATCATTCGCCTTCTATGCCGTCAAATTCAGGTACGGTAGCCAGTCGCTCGCCGCATCCCGGTTGTCGTCGTCGATCAGCTCCCGCCAGGCCGGGCGCCGGGGAGGCTTGAGGAGCACCATGCCCGTATCGTCGAGGGACCGCGAGCCTTTCTTGCGATTGCACGTGTGGCACGCGGCGACGACGTTGGTCCAGATCGTCTTGCCGCCGCGCATGCGGGGCACGACGTGGTCGATGGTGATGGCGCCGGGCCGGCACCTCACGCCGCAGTACTGGCACTGATACCCGTCCCGCAACAGGACGTTCTTGCGGGTGCAGCGGACGAAGCCGAAGCGGCTCACGACACGCACGTAACGCAGAAGGCGGACGACGCTGGGAAGGGCGACGGAGCGGGAGACGGACCGGACGACCTGGGAATACTCAGCGACGATCTCGGCCTTCTGGGCGAGTACCAGGCACAGGGCTCGCTGCCAGCTTATGAGCTGCATGGGCTCATACCCTGAATTTAATACGAGGGTGCGCATGATGTACCTTTACACTCCATTATACATCAAGGTTTGCAAAGTCCCAACTGCCGTCCCACCGGACCGGTCCGTGATGGCTATCCATCACGGGCGTTGGACCTGCCCCTAGAGCTTCACGCTAATGGCTGCGAAAACCTCCTTCCCCGAAGACTCGTACTTGCCGCTGTTCATGCTCTCCGGAAAATCCAGCTTACGGGTGAAAAGTCCGGCGCCGGCGTCGATCTCGATGCCCTGATTGGTGAATTTCACGGCGGCTCTGAGCCGATAGTAAGTGATGGTTTCGTTCGTTTTGCCGCCGTTCCGCGCCGTAATGCGATTGTATCGCATCAAGTCCTTGAAATTGAACTCCGAGGTTTCCCGCCCTACCGACACCCGCACCCCGGTCTGCTTGTTGAGGTCCGCGTCGGCGCCGGCCATAACGAGATCGACGGGAAACAGGTATTGGTCCAGATCCAGCCCATATAGGGAGATCCGGGTCTGATTGTCCGCGGCGGTCGTGCCCGTCGCCAGGTCGTCGATCTCGTTGATCCAGCGCTTGTAGACGAGGCCGCCGGTCCACGTCTTGTTGACGTGGTAGTACCCGTCGGCGGCGATCTGGCCGCGCTCGACGACGATCTTCTCCTCGCCCTCGACCTCAGTCTTGCCGCGAAGCGGCGGGTAATAAGCGTAGCCCAGCCCGAACTGCTTGTTGGCGTAGGCGAAGCCGGCGCCGTAGCCAACGAGCGTCGTGCGGAACCGGGTCGGCTCGCCGCCCCGGTTGCGGCCCTGCATGGACGGGTCGCCATAGATCGCCATGTCCTTATAGAGATAGCGGATCGCCATGCCGGCCCGGATTTCGTCGGTGAGCTCGACGAGGAGCCGCAGCTGCGAGTGCTGAATCTTCATCGTCTCCTGGACGGGGTCGGAGTTCTGCCGCGAGGAGATGTCTGTCAGGACTTTTCTGTACATCGTCTGGTGCGAGACCGAGACGCCGGCACCGGCACCGAGGTCGACGCCGGCGGCGGCCACCAGGTAGTCGTCGTTGGTCTTGGACGTGATCGTGTCGTTGCCGGTGGCGGACTGATTGAGCTTCGTCTCTTTCGAGTCGCGCAGGAGCAGGGCGCCGCCCGCGGCCTTGTCGGTCTTGCGCACCGCGGGGTTCACGGTGAAGAGGTGGCCCGCGACGCCGTCGGTCGCCTGCTCGAGGTGGTCCTCGGCCATCTGCGCGCGCGCTTCCAGGCTCACCAGCATCGTGAGAGCTACCGCGGCGCCAACCTTGGCTCTTTGGGCACTCTCCATCGTGTCAGCCGCCCCTCGACCTGGTCATCGCCGGGATGGCCTTCAGATAGGGTCTATACTGCGTGTACCCTTCGCCAAGCGTCAACGCGAGGACCGCCCCGCCGAGGTGCGTCGGGTTGATCTGGATTCCCTTAGCGGTATCCGTGGTTTCGACGCCGGAGTCCGGGTCGACCAAATCAGCGGCTTGGAGGTTGCCGTCGGTCGAACCGATGGCGCGGCCGCCGTCGATGCCGCCGCCGATCATGAGAGCGCCCCCGACCGGCCAGTGGTCGCGGCCGTTCGAGCCGTTGACCTTCGGGGTCCGGCCGAAGTCGGAGTAGAGGATGATCAGGGTCGAGTTGAGCTTGCCCGAAAGACGCAGGCCTTCGACCAACCTGGAGATTAGGAAGTCGGTCCCCTGAAGGACCGGCTGCAGACGCGTCGTCTGGTTCTGGTGGGTGTCGAAGCCGCCGATCCCCAGGTTGATGCAGGTGCAGATTTCGTTGTTGATGAGCTTGAGGGCGAGCGCGATGGCGTCGAGGCCGCCGCCGCCCATCATGCCGCCCGTCGGGGCGCCCTGTTTGAAGTACGAACGGTCGCCCTCGGTGAGCGCGAGCTTGGCGCCCACGTTCGTGGCGAACTGCCCACGCACCTTGTCGTTGGCGGCCGCCAAGGCCTTCAGGCGGTCGTTGTCGCCGCTCTCGTCGCGCACGCGCTTGATGGAGTTGGTGAGGAAATCGAGCACCGCCATCTTGCGCTGCAGCGCCGCG
>JAYVWD010000013.1:0-4116 GCA_043786345.1 Pseudomonadota bacterium | reverse complement strand
GGCACGGGGCACTGCTCCGCCTCGAAGGCCTCGCCCGCCCCGAGCGCCGTCGAGGCCAGGGCCCAGTGCCGGCAGCCGTCGCGCGAGACCGAGAAAAAGCCCGGCCCGCCGCAGTTGAGCAGCTCGACCGACCCATCGCGCTCCGCCGAAAGCGCCATGAAGGTCGAGGTGATCTGCCGCTGGAAGAGGTCGCCTAGGCGCTGGTTCACGTAGCGCGCCGTGCCGAGGAGGTCCAGACCGCGCGTCCGGCTCTCGTGCAGGAACCCCATGACCGCCGCCACGGCGAGCGCCGCCTGCGGCCCGTTGCCGAAGACCTCGCCG
This sequence comes from Pseudomonadota bacterium, assembly GCA_043786345.1. GTDB lineage: Bacteria > Bdellovibrionota_B > Oligoflexia > Oligoflexales > CAIYRB01 > JANOTL01. Next base: position 3,795 of record JAYVWD010000013.1, on the reverse strand, counting down.
ACGAAGAAGCGCTTCTCGCTGCCGCGCTCCCAGGCATAGAACCAGTCGCCGCCCTGGCGCTCGGCCGGCTGGAAGTGGATCTCGTAGGTGAACCCGCCGAAGCGCCCGCTCCGCTCCTTGGACAATAGCAGCTCCTGGACCGAGCGCCCGAGCTCGAGCCGCGCCTCGAGGTCGCCGCTCTGGGCTTCCGCCATCCGCGCGGCCTTTTCGCGGTAATAGCTCCGGTGGAAGACCACCAGGTCGGCGACCACGAAGAGCGAGTATGCCGTCACCAGCGCGAAGTCGGCGCGCAAAGCCATGTCCCGGGCGAGGTGCGCCCGCGCATGCGTCAGGTAGGCGAGGGCCCCGACGGCACACACCGCGGCGACCAGCGCGACATAGCGGCGGCGCTTGGGCGGCAGCGTCCGCGCCGCCAGCGCCCCGTGCACGGACGCGTAGCCGAGGATCACCGCGCCGATATAGCTCGGCATCGAGGTCTCGAGCTCGATGAGCGTCCGCACGCTTTCCGGCAGCAGCAGCCGCGTCAGCCCGAAGAGCGCGACCGCGCCGCCGAACGCCGCCTCGAGCCGCCCGGGCCGGAAGCTCATCCGGTAGAACGTGAGGAGAAACGCGCCGATCGCCGTCACCAGGGCGAAGCGCGCGATCCCGAAGACCGGGTGCACCGCCGAGAGCTCGGCGAGGGCGATCACGGCCACCATCCAGCCGACGTCGGGGTAGCGGATGCCGAGGAGCCAGATCACCGCGAAGACCGCGAGCAAGGCCAAGGCCAGCCCGAGCAGGAGCCCCTGGAGCGCGACGCCGCCGTCGGCCGTGACGAGGCCGAGCACCAGGGCGGCGACGCTCAGGCTGATCAGGGGCAGAAGTTTTTGCGGGGCGGATTCGGTCATCGCTCAGCCATCCTCGCGAAAGGTATCGGAAAACTCCGGCCTTTTCTTGCGCCCTTAAATCTCAACTTGCTGTTTTTGCTGATCTTTTCTATATCTTGGGAGCCCTTTTCCCGTTCCCCAATGCTCCCCCGGAGGCCCGGCCATGCGGATGACGACGCTCCTCTTAAACTTATTTCTGTTTATAGAGACCCCGGCGGGCGCGGCGGACTTCGCCGCCTTCGACCAGGATCACGCCGGCGCGACGCCCGGCGCCCTCACCGTGAGCGCCGCCTGGACGGCCGCGCACGGCCTCGTGCTCAACGATGGCTTCTGCTCGTACTCCCGCGCCGCGAAGCTCGGCTGCTTCGACCCGACCGCGAACGGCGCCGGCGCCGACCTGTCGTGCGGCGACGCCGCGGTCCTCACCGGGGGAACGGCCTGGCTTTACCTGCACGCCGCCGTCGTGGCGCCATTTTTGGGGCCGCCGCTGCGCGCCGAGCTGCCCCTCTGGGCCTTTGCCGAGGCGCCGTCCCCCGACGGCAGCGCCCTTTACGTCTGGGGCATGAGCACCGGCACCGCGGCCCGCCAGGAGCTCTGGCGCTGGACCCCGGGGGGCGCCCCGGCGAAGGTCCTCGACGGGCCCGCCGCGATGAGCGGCGGCATCAGCGCCTGGCCTGGCGCGGAAAGCGCGGGATGCTACGCCTTCGCGTCGTATGACCCCCAGGGCGCCGAGGCCTGCGCCGGCGAGACCACGGTGTGGCGTTGGTGCGAGCGGGAGCCCGGCACCCTCGGGGCGGTCAAGCGCTTCCCCGGCTGCTCCGGCAAGATCCTCGTCGCGAACGGCGCCGTCTGGAACCTCGGCGGCGCGGCGGCGGCGGTCTATGACCTGGCGACCGATGGCGTGCGCTCTTACGCCTATGAGCCCGCGCTCCTCACCCTCGCCGCGGACGCGGACGGCGCGCTCCTCGAGGTCCGCTGGGACGACGGCCACCTCGCCGTCACTCGGGCATCTGGCCGCGCAGGATCTCGACCAGCGCGTTGAGCGCGTCGGTCGAGGTGAAGATCCCGACGATCTCGCCGTGGTCGCAGACGACGGCGGAGCCGACCTTTTGGCGGGACATCCCGAAGACGACCTCCTCGAGCGAGGTCCCCGACTCGACCGTATAGGGCGCCTGGGTCATGACGTCGGCGGCGGTGACCGCCTCGGCGCCATCGAGGTGGTCGAGCATGCGCAGGTCGCGGTCGCTGATGATCCCGATGGGGTGATTGCCTTCGACGACCGGCACGTGGCGCACGCCGTTCACGCGCATGAGGTCGCGGATCCGCGGCACCGTCTCGGTGCGCTCCACGGTAAGGGGGCTGGGCGACGTGTACTCGTCGACCGGAATCTTTAGCCTGCGCATCGTCGTGCCTCTCGGATGGAACATCGATCATTGATTCAGAGAACCTCATGCATATTCCGGGCCCCCGCCGATGAGAGCCGGTGGCATCGCACTTGCTTCAAGAGATCATGGTTGCGGGCGACTCGGGTCGCCATCATGAAAGGAGTGCCGCCATGCAAGCTCTACCGGGCCCCCCGAAAGGCGTCCTCGTCGCCGCCGTCGCCTTCGACGACCAGACCGAGTCCCTCGTGGAAACCGCCGTGAGTCTCGGCGAGCGCTTCGACATGGAGGTCCGTTTCGTAAACGTTCTGGACGCCTTGACGGTGGACCCGTGGGTGATGGAGATGCCGGGCCACTACCTGTCCATGCCGATTTACCGCGAGACCCAGGAAAAGATGATCCAGGAGCGCCGAAAGCTGCTGCTCCACCTGGTCGACCGCGCGCACCTCAAGTCCCCCGAGCGCGGCGTCGCCGAGGTGGTGTCGGGCGACGTGCCCGAGGCCCTGGTCGCCTATGCAAAGCTCCACCGGGCGAACCTGATCGTCACCGCCTGCAGCTCCGCGTCGTACCGGCTAACGCCTCGGGGCTTCTCCACGGCGCTGTCGCTCATGGCCGAGGCGCCGCTGCCGGTGCTCGTCGTCAACCGCGAGCGCCCGCTCAACTTCACCGCGTCCACGCTCCGCCTGCTCTTCGCCGACGACCTGCAGCCGTCGACCAACGAGGCGGCGCGGCGCACCTACGAGCTCGCGATGCGCCTCGGGCGCTGCCGCGTGCGCCAGGTGCACGTGCACGGCGATTTCCGCGAGATGATCAAGGAGTCGTGGAGCGACCTCGCGGGCAGATACCCGATGCTCGCGACCGGCGACGCGCCGGAGGAGACCTCGCCGACGGAGGCGGTTTTGAGCCGCGAAACGCAGCTCCGCCTGGAGCGGCTGCACGCCCGCGGCCTCCCCTACCGCCAGCAGGCCGAGACGCGCGGGGCCTCGGTCGAGGTCGACGTGCGCGCCGGCAACGTGCACGACGAGATCCACGAGGCCTGCCAGGAGTTCGACCCCGACCTGGTCATCTTCGGCCGGCACAAATTCTTCCGCACCCGGCCCTTTCTCGTCGGGCGCATGTCGTTCCGCACGATGCTGCACGACCACCGGCCGGTGCTGCTGATTCCGCCGTCCGAGGCGCTCTACGCGAATCTGCCGCTGCCGGCGGCCTGACCGCCGCCTCAAGTCGTCGGCACCACGATCACCGGCCGCTCGAACGCGAGCATGGCGCCGTACGGCAGACGCCCGAAGAAGAACGGCTTCGTGTGGACCGACTGGTGACGGCCGAAGATCAGGACGTCGGGCTCGGTCGCCGCGACGGCGGCGGCGAGCTCGGCCTTCACCGGCCCCGTGCGCACGTCGGGCACATAGACGCCGCCCGACTCCTCGAGGTAGTCGCGGTAGGCCGAGGCGCGCGCCGCGAGCTCATCCTTGTATTGGACGAGTAACGCGTCGAAGACCTCGCCCGCCGCCTTCTTCGGATCGAGCGCCGTCCGCGCCGCCGCGGCG
>JAYVWD010000012.1:0-4447 GCA_043786345.1 Pseudomonadota bacterium | reverse complement strand
CAAGTCGTCGAAGGCGCGGTGCAGACGATCGGCGACGTGATGAGTTACGCGGCGACGCCGCTCAACATCACGCTCGACCTCCTTTCGGTCCCCTGCCTGGCCGACCCCCTGGGCCTCGTCGAGCCGTGCAATCAGCTGAAGGAAATCAAGGACGAGCTGAAAGCGCTCGCCGATCCGCCGATGCCCCGGTTCGACGGGTGCGGGCTCAACTACAGCGGCGACTTCGGGTTTTCGTTCAAAAATTTCACGGGCGACACGGAGGGAAAAAAGCACGAGATCGGCTTCGTGTTCCCGTCGTTCGCGCCGGATCGCCTGAAGGCGTTCGAGGACTCGCTGCAGTACGCGGCCGTCGTCGGCAGCCCCCTCTATTTATCCGAGGAGCTGCCGGCGACGAGCGGCTGCCCGGCGGACTGGCAGTTCGAGGCGAACGGGCGCCGGTACTGCAGCCTCCTCGTCGGCGGCATCAACCTCGGCGCGGTCGGCCCGGAAGACCTCGCCAAGACCGCCCGCGACACCCCCGGCGCCAAGGGCGCCTTGCGCGGCGTCTGGTCGCGGACGCAGTGGTCGCTCGCCCAGGCGAAGGCCGAATACGAGCCGGAATCGGGCCAGGACGATCCGACCGGGGCCTCGAGCCTCCTCGTGCCGCCGACCGACCCGGCGACCCGGACGGCTCGGCGCAAGATGCAGCTTTTCTGGCCGGCGTGGCGCGGCCGCAACGCCGAGCCGACGGTGGTGGCGACGGTCCTGAGAATGCTCGGGAATGGCTGAATTTCGGCAAGTCAGGTCAAACGGCAGGCCGCGAGAGGCCTTAGAAGATGGGAATGTCGGCCCCCGGGCCGGTCGATCAACGGACAATCTGCAACCGGAGTCAAAAGAATGAAAGCGCGGACCTCTCTCCACACGAAGCTCGGCCAAAACACCGCCGAGTACCTGATCATGCTCACCCTCGTCGCGGTCGGCTCGATCGCCGTCATGTCGGTCTTCGGCAAGACGGTCAAAGAAAAGATCGGCATGGTGACGGCGGCGATCGGCGGCGACGATGCCGCGTACACCTTGGCCAAGACCGCGTCCAAGACCGACTCGGCCGAAGGCCATGCGCGGGCGGCGAAGGACAGCAGCATGCAGGGCGTCGTCCAGGGCGACCTGCGCATCGGCACGGCCGCGGCGGAATGAGCCCCTCGGCTCGCGCCATGGAAGCCCGGAAGGCAAAACAGCCTTCCGGGTTTTCATTTGTCGGAGAGGTCCATCTCGTAGGCCTTGCCGCGGATCTTGGTCGCGAAGAAGTCGGGCGACTGCGTGATGGACCAGAGGTAGTCGCTCGGGAAGTTGATCCGGACCGCTGAGCGGCCGTCGTGCGGATAGCGGGCGCGACGGGCGGCGTTGGCGGCGTCGGCGGGCTCGTCGAGGAAGACGTCGTCCGGGGCTTCGACGCCCCCTCCGGCGTGCTGATGACAGCCGATGCAGTTCGTGCGGGCGTTGCCGTGGCCGAGCTCGACGTAAGGGTTCGAGCACCAGGACGCGTCGGGGTCGCGCTTGCCGTAGGCGCGGACGGCCGCGGCGAGCGAGGGCGCCGAGCCGTCATAGGCCGCGGCCGGATCGGGATCCTGCTCTTTGAAGTCGGTCGTCACGCACATTTTGTAGTGGCCCCAGGCGCCCGAGGCTTTGAGCTCGTCCGGCCGGTCGGCGCCGAAATCCTGGTCCGGATCATCCGACCACCACAAGGTGATCCACATCCAATGACGGAGCGACTTCACCGCCAGGTGGAGGCCGACGAGCCAGTACTCGCGCTCGCTCGGCTTGAGGCGGATCGTGTAGATGTTGCTGGGGCTCAGGTCCCCGTCCGTCTTCATGCGGGCCGGGACCCAGGCCCCGTCTTCGAGCTGGCGCCCGAGGGCCATAGCGGTCGTGTCGAAGGCGGCCAGGTCCTCGCGGTGCGCGACGTTCCAGGCGGTCTTGACGGCGACGGAGATGCCGGATCTGGCGTAGTCGAGGGCCGCCTTTTCGCGTGGGACCTCGGGGCAGTGCGCGTAGGCCACGGCATCGAGGGCGAGCGCGGACTCCTTGCCGTTCGGGAACTCCGCGGCCAGACAGTGGGAAAAGGAGGGGCCCGCGGGCGGCGGCGTCTGGCGCTCGACGGTCTTCGTGGTCTCGGGGCATTTGCTGATGCCGTTGTAGTTCGTGAAGAGGCCGGTGAGGATCCCGGGCGAAAACAGCGTCACGCCCTTGCCGGAGACGCCGTGGACCTCGGGCTGCGACTTGAGCTGGCCGAGGCGCTGCTCGAGCTTCTCGGGCGTCCAGCCTTTGAGGGACTTGGTGGCGTGGGCGGAGAACGCGTCCTGGACGGCGGCGGGGCAGAACGGCTTCTTCGCGGCCCGCCCCTCCTTCCCGAGGCCCATGTACAAGCGCTTGAAAAGCTCGAGGAATTCGCCGGCGTCGTACCAGGTCTGCCAGAGCGGGAGCGTCGCCTCGTCCTCGGGGCGGAAGCCCTTGAGGCCGCCTTCGGCGCCGATGCGCACCGGCCTCAAGACCTGCTCGACGACCTTCCAGGCGGCGTCGCGGCGGCCTTTGAGCGTCGCCAGGTCCTTTTCGTCGAAGGTCACGTCGTCGGCCGCGAGCGGCACGGCCGCGCCGATGACCTTGCGGTCCTCGGGCGTCGCCTTGACCTCGGCCGGGCTCGAGCGCTGTTTGCAGGCGAACACGCCCGCCGTCGCCAGGCAGAAAAAAACCGCCGCGGGTAAGGCGGCGGCTTTTGCCGATCTCATTTTTGCATCCTGATCGCGGCGTCCGTGGCGACGATGAAGTCTTTCTGGAGGTTCGTGTCGCGCACGAGGAAGTAGAGCCAGCCGTCGGAGCGCCAGTGCGGGTAGAGCGCGAACTGGCCCTTGCCCATCTTGGTCAGGCGCATCTTGGTGCCCGAGAACATGTCCTGGACCCAGATGTTCGAGCTGTTCTCGATCATCGCCTTGAACTCCGGCGAGGCGGGGTCCAACTTCAGGTCCTTGGCGTCGCTCGGGTCGGTGTAGTGGTGGACGGCGACGACGCGCTCGTTGAACGACAGCGTCGTCTTGCCGCCCTTGAGGCAGACGGTCGCCAGCGGCTTGGTCGCCTTGGTGGCGACGTCGAAGGAGCGCAGGCGGTAGCCGGCCTGCACGCTGCTGCTGCCGGTCTTTTGGGCGATGCGCGAGGTGAGCAGCGTCGCCGACGGCGTGATGCCCCAGTCGCCCTCGAACGGCACCGCGACCTTGACCACGTCGGCGACCTTGAACTTCGTCCCCGACTCCTGCATCGGGTAGATGAGGACGTGGGTGTCGGCCGAGGCGAACTTCGCGGTGCTCGGGTCCTTCATCTGCGAGTAGGCGCCGTCGTCGTTCGAGTAGTCGTCCGAGCGCACGACGTAGTAGTCGCCGCCGCCCAGCACCGCGCCGACGTGCTGGTACACGCTCATGTTGCCCTTGGCGCAGTAGGTCGTCTCCTTCTCGAAGTCGATGAACTTGGTGGCGGGGTCTTCGAGGATCGACTGGTTACAGAACCAGGCCGCGTCGCCGGTCATAAAAGTGAAGCCCTTGTTGTCCGGGAAAAAGCCGGGATCGTAGGGGCCGGTCACGCCGATGTACGGGCGGGCGCTGTCCTTGAGGTCGGTGATGAAGCCGGCGGATTCGGCGGGCACGGCGCCGTTGGTCTCGCCGCCGCGGAGGCCCGAGCCGGAGAAGCGCCCGTCGGCCGAGCTGCGGAGCCAGTAGGTCGACTTGAAGGGCAGCTCGCGCAGGATGCGGACGCGCTGGGTGATCGGGTTGCCGGTCGGCGTGTACTTCTCGGCCCAGGTTTTCGAGAAGTCCTTTTGGTGCGCCATCGGCCAGCGCGTGTCGTCCTGGAAGCAGTCGAGGGGCCCGGTCAGCTCCTCGTACGGCTCGTCGCCGCGCTCGGGACAGCCGAACATCGAGACCTGCTCGCTGTTGACGTTCTTCCAGCCCCAGCCCTCGGTCTTCATCTTCCGCATGCGGTCCATCATGTCGGGCGAGACGTCGTCGACGCAGGTCGAGGTCTCGCCGCCGGGGGGGCCGACCGCGAAGGCTTCGTCGAGCTTTTTCATGCCGCCGGCGGCCCATTTCCGCACTTTTTCGAAGTCGGCGTCGGCGACCTGCTCGGCCGCGGTCGCCTTGTCGGGCATGACCGCGGGCTCGGCGAAGGCCTTCCACTTGGCGGTGCCGGCGGCGCTGCCGAAGGCCTTGGTGAAGAGGCCCTTGACCGTCGCGCTGCGGGCGCCGGCGCGGTAGAAGCCGAGCTTGGCGTTGTCGAAGGTGGAGTTGAAGTTCGCCGGATCGGTGCGCATGCAGTCGACCTTCCGCTTGGCGCTGGTCGTGCCGGAGAAGCAGGTCTCCAGGGCCTGCGTCTTCTTGCCCCACTTGCTCACCAGGTCCTTGTCGACGATCGCATGCCAGGCGGCGCC
>JAYVWD010000011.1:0-14831 GCA_043786345.1 Pseudomonadota bacterium | reverse complement strand
CATGCCGCACGCCGAGCGTCAACTTTATCTGATCGATTCGCTCGACATGGCGGCCGTCGCCGCCGTCGCTTTGACGGAAGCCGGACACGCCGGCAAGGCCTATCCGCTGACGGGCGACGAAGGCCTCACGGGGTCCGCGCAGGTGGCCGTGATCGGCCGCGTCCTCGAGCGCCCGCTTACGGCCGTCCCCGTCACGATGGAGCAGGCACGCGAGGGCATGAAGCGGAGCGGGATGCCGCCCGTCATGGTCGACGCCGTCGCCGAGCTGGTCGCATCCGACTGGGACCTGGACGAAGGCACGGAGGCCCGCACGCTCGTGCGCCGCCTGACCGGCCGGCCGCCGTCGACGTTCGAAGCTTGGGTGAAACGGCATGCGAAGGAGTTCCGCTAAATGGCGATCGATCAAGACAATGTCATCCGGGTCCGTAAGACCTTTGCCGCGCCGGTCGCGGCGGTTTACGGGCTCTGCGCGAGCAAGGACCTCTTCGACTTCTGCGGGGTCGAGGTCGAGTCGGGGTCCTGCGACGTCCGGGTCGGCGGGAAGTACTCGTACAAGGTCGATGCCGACGACTTTCTCTCCGGCGAGTTCCGCGCGATCGAGCCGCAGAGGCGCCTGGCCTTCACGTGGCTGACGATGGGGCTCGACGGACCGACGGGCGAGACGCTCGTCACGCTCACGTTCCAGGACGACGACGGCCGCTGCAAGGTCGAGCTGGAGCACGGCGGGATCAAGCACCGCAAGACCGCCAAGGCGCACGACGAAGCGTGGGTCGAGATCTTCGAGGCGATGGCGGAAGAGCTGGCCGACGAGGACGGCGAGGCGGAGTAAGTTCCCGCAGATCGCGCCAGGGCCGCGTTAAGGAGCGTCACGAGTCTCTTTTCAGCACCGGGAGGATGACCCGAAAGTCCGTCTGCCCCGGCTGGCTTTCGACATCGACCCGTCCGCCCATCTGCGTCGCCAGCTCGTTGACGAGCGCGAGCCCGATGCCGGTCCCTTTGGTGGTCCGGGTCAGCTCGTTCTCGGGGCGATAGAAGAGCTTAAAGATACGTTTCAGCTGGTCTTTCTGGATGCCGGGGCCAAAATCCCGGACCAGGAAGCGGACCTCGGCGCCCGTCGGCGAAAGCTCGTAGCCGGTCTCGAGGCGCGTCTGACCCGTTTTGCGGGAAAATTTGATGCCGTTGTCGACGAGGTTGACGAAGATCTGGGTGAGCGCGTCGGGATCGACCAGGATCTCCGGGTCCGCGCCCGCCGCCGGCAGGAGCTCGCGACGGGTGAAGCCGGCGCCCAAAATCTGCGTCGCGATGACCTCCGAAACCCGGGCGTACGCGGCGGACGCCGCGACCTTCTCGGCGGCGAGCGTCTGGCCGCGCGACAATCGGGCGAGCTGCAAAACATTGGCGATCAGGCGCGAGAGCCGCTCGCTCTCGGAGAAGATGAAGTCGTAGTAGCCGCGCTTCTTGTCCTCGGCGGCCCAGCCCTCCCGCAGCATCTCGCTATACATCCGGATCGAGGTCAGCGGCGTTTTCAGCTCGTGGCTGACCGCCGAGACGAAGTCGCGCTGCTGCTGGGAGAGCGCGATCTGGCGTTGGCCGGCCAGAAAGATGGCGACGATCCCCACGGCGAGGACGACGATGAGCAAGGCGCAGATCGTCAGCACGTAGCGCACGCTCGGGCCGATCACCACGCGGTCGACGGTAAAGGCGAGCGAGACCGCGTCGAACGGCGCCGACAGCTGGTGCCGGCCGATGAGCCGCCGCGGGCCGGAGCGGGCGGGCGCCGCGGGCCCCGGCGGGAAGGTCGCGAGCAGGTCACCGCCGTGATGGACCGCGAGCCTCGCGCTGCCGGACAGGGGGCTCTCGGCGTAGGACTGCCGGAAGAGCGTCGCCAGGAAGGCCTGACGCTCCATCAAGGCGCCTTGGATGTAGCGCCGTCCCTCGCGCCACACCTTGCGATAGAGCACGACGTGGCCGGAGGTCAGGAAGCCGAATTGGAACGGATCGAGCTCGCCTTGGAACGTCTTGATGCCGGCCACCGACGATTTCGTATTCGCTGGGGCGCCCGGAGCCCCCGCGTTGGCGGCGACCCCCGCGCTCATGGCGTCGGTGTCGGGGATCGAGATTTCCTGCTTTCGCTTGGTATAAATCTTCGCCTTTTCGGGGGCGTCCTTTTTCTGCCGCTGGCTCGATTGCACGAGGTCCATGGCCTTGGAATCGAGCTCCAGCTCCTCGTCGGGCGCGGCGCGGAGGCCGTCCCTGGCGGCCGGCTGGGGGCCCGGCTCCTTCGAAGGATAGGCGGTGGGAGCCTGGGATTTGGCGAGCTGTTGCTCGGCCTCGATCGTCGCGGCGGGCCCCGTGGCCTTGGCGATGTCGTTGGCGTTCAGAATGTGCAGGACCTCGCGCTCGCGGTCCCGCCGGCGGTCGAACTCCGCCTTGTCGATCCCGTACTGGCCGACCGCCGCCGCCGAGGCCGCATCGCGCGGCAGGAGGGGGCTGGAATACCGCCCGTCGGGGTCGAGCTGAAAATACCCGACGATGCCGGGGAGGCGTGTTTCGGGCGGGAATCTGCTCAGCGGCGACAGCTGTAGGAAGTTGGCCGTCGCGTTCCCGAGGACGTTCAGGAAGTTGAACTCCTCGAAGCGCCGCCCCTCTTCCGTGGCGAGGAGATCCTGGGCGCGGCGGTCGATGCGCGCGGCCAGGTCGTCGGCGTCGGTGCTGAGCTGCAGGAACGCTTCCATACGCAGCTGCTCATAAACATGCTTCATGAGCAGGCCGAGCGGAGCGCCGAGGGCCAGGGCGAACGCGACCACGCCGAGGAGGAGGCGCCGGCGCGCGCGCGCCACCGTCCAGACCGCGGATACGGCGCGGGGACGGGCCTTCGGCGGCTTAGTCATGACTGCCGTCCAGCCGGTAGCCCATGCCGCGGACGGTCACCAGATGACGCGGCTCCTTGGCGTCCGGCTCGATCTTGCGCCGGAGCTTGGCGATGTGGATGTCGACCGTGCGGGTCTCGACTCTGGAGCCTTCGGCATACCCCCAGACCTTGACCAGGAGCTCCTCGCGCGGCACCGGCCGGTCCCGATGGGCGGAAAGGTAAAGGAGGAGGTCGATCTCGCGGCGCGTGAAGTCTTCGCTGCGACCGGGCTCGGCCTCGTAGCGCCCGGTCATGTTCAGCGTGTCCACGACCACATGGTTTCCGAGCCGGATCTCGCGGGCCATGAGCTCCGCCTTCCGCGAGCGCCGGAGGACCGCCTCGGCCCGCGCCAGCAGCACGCGGACGGAGAACGGCTTCGCGATGTATTCGTCGGCGCCGAGCCTGAGGCCGTTGACGACGTCCTCGTCGCCGCTCATCGCGGTCAGCATGATGATCGGGACGCTCTTGTCCTGCTTGCGGACGGCGTCGCAGATCGTGAAGCCGTCCACGTTCGGGAGCATCACGTCGAGGATGATCAGGTCGTGGCCGCCCGCCAGCGCCTTCTGGCGGCCGACGGCGCCGTCGCTCGCCGCATCGACGTCATATCCATGGAAGAGGAAGACGTCGGCCAATCCGGAAAGGATCGCCGCCTCGTCCTCGACGATCAGAACCTTCAACTTGCCCATGCCCCGCCTCCTGGCGCCGCTCGGGCGGCCCCGCCAACTCCCTATCCTAACGGCAAAACCGGCCGCCGCGAAGGTAACGTCTTGGTAAAAAGGGCGCCCGAATCTTTTACCTGATCCGGTCTGTTGGCAGGCCCCCGTTCCGCCGTTAATGGGGGAAAGGAGGCCACTACCCATGAAAAACACACTCGGCCTGATCATCGCGAAACTGAATTCCACCAAGCTGGGGCTGGGGGTCCTGGCGGCCCTGTCCGGCGCCACGGCGCTGACGATGCTGCCCCGTGGATCGGTGCTCCCCGGACCCGGGCCGGCGACCTCGGGGCTGACCATGTCCCACACCGACGAGCGCGGCGTGTCGATCAAAGTCCGGCCGTCGCAGACGAAGCTGGTCCAAGGATCCGCCGACGAGCTCTACCTCGACGTCGACGTGGCCGTTCCCGCCGCGACCCACGCGGCGGGCCGCAAGCCCACCGACCTGATCTTGGTCCTCGATCGCAGCGGCTCCATGGCCGACGGCCAAAAGCTCGAGTTCGCCAAGGCCGCGGTGCGGAGCCTGATCGACCGGTTGGACGACCAGGACCGGATCGGACTCGTCACCTTCGACGACGCGGCCGCCGTCGACTTCCCGCTCGCCGCGGCCACCCGCGGCGCCCGCGCCGAGCTGGGTCAGCTCGTCAGCCGGCTCGGAACGGGCAGCGGCACCAACATCAGCGACGGCCTCGAGCGCGGGCGCGCCCTGCTCCTGGCGACCACGGGCCGCAGCTCGCGCGTCATCCTGCTCTCCGACGGTATGGCCAACAGCGGCGTCGTCAGCCCGGACGGCCTGACGGCGATCGTCAAAAGCATCGGCCGGGCGGGCGCCGTCGTCTCCACCATCGGCATGGGCCTGGATTTCAACGAGACGCTGCTGGCGCGCCTGGCCGACCACGGCATGGGCAACTACTCCTATCTGGCGAGCCTGAGCAACCTCGGCCAGGTGCTGGAGAAAGACCTGGGCGACGCCCGCGAGCAGTTCGCCGCCGCCAGCAGCCTGCTCCTCGACTTGGGCGCCGGCGTCCAGGTGATCGACGCCGCCGGCTATCCCGTGGAGCAGGACCCGGACGGGCGCGTGCGCATTCCGCTCGGCCAACTGCTGGAGGGAACGACCCGGAATCTGACGCTGAGCCTGCGGGCGCCGGTCGGCGCCCTCGGCGAGGTCAAGCTCGCGGCCGTCGAGCTCGCGTACGAAAAAGACGGCAAGACCGCCGCCGTAAGGGCGAGCGAGAAGCCGTTGATGCTCGCGGTCGTGGCGCCGGAGCGCGGCGCCGAGGCCCTCGCCTCGATCGACGCCGCCGTGCTGAAAAAAAGCTGGGTGAGCAACAACGCCGGCCGCATGAAGAAGGACTTCAGCGACAACATCCGGGACGGAAACCAGGAAGCCGCGCGAAAGGTGGTCGACGACTACCGCGCCAAGCTCGGCGCCGTCCAGGCCGCCACTGGCATCGACACCAAGGACGCCAAGCTCGAGGAGGAGCTCGACGGCTTGGACCGGGTCGCGGGCGACGCCTTCGCCGGCGCGCCGGCGGCGCAAGCCGAGAAGCAAAAGGCCTACGCCAAGGAAGGCCTTTCGTCGGGGCTCAAGACCCAGCGCAGCGTCAGCAAAATGAAACCCTGAGCGGACAACAACGGAGAGTGACCATGACCCTGACCAATCGAATGGGCCGCCTGTTCAAGGCCGACCTGCACGGGCTGCTCGACCGCCTGGAGGAGCCCGAGGCGCTGCTCCGCCAGGCCGTACGCGACATGGAGTGCGAGATCGCGCAGCGCGACGGCAAGTTGGGGGCGACCCGCGCCGAGGCCGCGCGCGCCGGCCAGCGCGGCGAGCGCCTGGTCCGGGAGCTCGCCTTGCTCGACCAGCAGCTCGACCTTTGCCTCGGCTCGGGCAAGCAGGACCTGGCCAAAGGCGTCGTCCGGAAAAAGCTCGAGACCGAGCGCCACCGGCAGGCCCTCGAGGCGCGGCGCCTCGAGTTGACGGCGGCGGCGGACCGCCTCGGCCGGGAGCTGGACGATTGCCGCGAGAAGCTCGCGGACGTCCGCCGGCGCATGGAGCTCTTCGTGGCGGAAGCGCCCGCGCCGCTGGACGGCGATCCGGGCCGGGCCGCCACCGTCACCGATGACGACGTGGAGATCGCGCTCCTCAGGGAGCGGGAGCGCCGCGGCCAAGGCGATCTCAAAACGACGGAAACGGGAGGAGGCGCGCGATGAAACGTCCCGGACTCTTTTGGTGCCTCGTCGCTGCCTTCGCGGGCGCGGCGCTGGTCAGCGGTATACAGAGCCTCGTCTGGCCGTGGTTGGGCGGTACCGCGACGCTGCGCCTGATGGCCGTCGCTTTGCCCCTCGCCTACATGGCGCTGCTCCTGGCGCTGGCCGAGGCCAAAGTCGGCAGGGTCGTCCTCGCGGCCATGGCGGGGGTCGTCGCGCTGGCGGTCTTCGTCGGACCGGTAAGCCTGCCGGTCGTCCTCGCCGTGGAAATCGCCATGATCTGGGTCGTGAGGTCCCTTTGCTTCCACAAGAGCGTCACGAGCGCGCTGATCGACGGCGTCGTCGCGGCGCTCGGCGTCGCGGTCGCGCTGATGGCGTTCGCGTCCACGCGGAGCCTCGCCACGGCGGCCTGGTCGGCGCTGCTCGTGCAGGCCGCGGTCGTCTACATCCCCGACCGCTGGGGACGGGTCGACGCCAAAGCGGCCGGCGCGGCCGAGCCCGATATGTTTCACCGGGCCTATCAGGCCGCGGATCACGCGCTGCGGGATCTCGCCGCGCGGTGACATCGCGTCTTGCGGAGCGTTACCATATATATGTATGGTAAAAGGGTGGCTTCGGCATCGAAACGGTCCCTTTCTTCTGCGGTGATTCATGGATTCTGCAATGGAATTGAATGGTTGGCACGAGTGGATCGGCCACACCAATTTCAGTTTCAAGCACGGCGCCTCCCACCCCATCGAGCTCGTCACCCGCGCGGCCGAGGAGGGCTACCGCGGCCTCGCCATTACCGATTTCGACGGGGTGTACGGGCTGTCGCGCTCGTACCAGGCTATGGATCGGGTCCGTTGGGAAGGGAAGGCCGGCGCGCTCCGGCTGTTTTACGGCGCCGAGCTGCACCAGGCCAAGGATCACGATCTGCCCGTGCTGCTGCGGGACACGCTCGTGCTCGTGGCCACGAGCCGCCGCGGTTACCACAACTTGTGCCGGCTCGTGTCCTTCAGCCATCGGGACGGCAAGAACGGCGCGGACTTGCCGCTCGAGCACCTCCTGGCCGCCGACGTCGAGGACCTCGTGGCCATTCAGCCCATGCGCGGGCTCGTCAACCGCGGGGGCCAGGCGGAGGCTTGGCGCTCCAAGTGCCGGCTCCTCCGGGAACGCTTCGGGCCGAGCCGCTTTTTCCTGGCCGTCAGCCGGCAGCTGAACCCGGGCGAGGATCACGCGATCCGGCCGACGATCGCCCTGGCGCACGAGCTCGGCGCGGCCTGCCTCCTGAGCCAGGACGTTTTTTTCCACGACCGCCAGCAGAAGGACCTCAACGACCTTTTGCACGCCATCCGGACCAATAGGTTCGTCGGCGACGCCACCGAGCACCTCTTCTCCAATGGCGAGCGGAGCCTGCATGCGCCCCGGGTGATCGAGGCGCGGTACCGGCACCTCCCGATCTACGCCCAGGCGCTCGCGGCGTCGCGGGCGCTGGCCGAGAGCTGCCAGTTCGATCTCTCCGAGCTGCGCTACCGCTATCCGCAGGAACGCTTGCCGGAAGGGCTGACGCCCCAGGAGTTCCTCGAGCGCATCACGTTCGCGTCGGCGCGCGAATGGTACCGCGGACAGATCCCCGAAAAGATCGAGGCGCAGGTCCGGCACGAGCTGGCGTTGATCGATCGGCAGCGCTTCGCGGATTACTTCCTCACCATCTGGGACATCGTCCGGTGGGCCCGGGCGCAGGGCATCCTCTGCCAGGGGCGGGGGTCGGCGGCGAATTCCGTGGTCTGCTACGTGCTCGGCATCACCTCGGTGGATCCGGCCAAGATCGACTGCCTCTTCGAGCGGTTCATCAGCGAGGAACGCGGCGACCCGCCCGATATCGACGTCGACTTCGAGCACGAGCGCCGCGAAGAGGTGATCCAATATATTTACGAGCGCTACGGCCGGGGCAACGCCGCCATGGTCGCCAACGTCATCACGTTTCAAAGCCGCGGCGCGCTGCGGGCCGCCGGCAACGCGCTCGGCATCCCCAAGCTGATCATCGACAAAGCCGGCAGCGTCCTCGATGCCCGGGAATTCCGCCACGGCGACCCGCGCGAGGCCCTCCAGGAGCTCGTGAAAGTCCTCGAGGGCGAGGGGCTGCTCGCGGGCTGCGCCGGCCTGCCGTTCGAGATCTGGGCGAAGATGGCCGGGCGGCTTTTGGAGTTTCCGAGCCACCTGGGGATTCACTCCGGCGGGTTCGTCCTCGGCGACGGGTCCCTCGATCAGCTCGTCGCGCAAGAGCCGTCGTCCATGGAAGGCCGCACCGTCATCCAATGGTGCAAGGACGATATCGAGGCCTTGAACGTCTTCAAGATCGACATCCTGGGGCTCGGGATGCTGACGACTCTGCGCAAGTGTTTCACGCTCGTCAAAAGCCACTACGGGCAGGAGCTGAGCCTCAAGACGATCCCCTCGGACGACGCGGAAACCTACGACATGATCTGCCGCGCCGATACGGTCGGGACGTTCCAGGTCGAATCGCGCGCCCAGATGTCGATGCTGCCGCGCCTCAAGCCGCGCTGTTTCTACGACCTGGTCATCGAGGTCGCGATCATCCGGCCGGGACCGATCCAGGGTGGAATGATCCACCCGTACCTGCGGCGCCGCGACGGCCTGGAGCCCGTGACCTACCCGGACCCGCGGCTGGAGCCGATCTTGCGGCGCACCATGGGGATCCCGATCTTCCAGGAGCAGGTCATGCGGATCGCGATGGCCGTCGGCGGGTTTACGCCGGGCGAAGCGAACGAGCTCCGCCGCAATATCGGCTCGTTTTCGCTCAAGGGCGACGTGAGCCGGTGGATCCCCCGGCTCGCCGAGGGCATGCGCGCCAACGGCCTTCCCGAGGCGTTCATCACCTCGATGCTGGAGCAGCTCAAGGGATTCGCGAGCTATGGCTTCCCCGAATCGCACGCGGCGTCGTTCGCGATCCTCGCCTATGCCTCGTGTTACCTGAAGCGCCATTTTCCGTCGGCCTTCTTCGTCGCCCTCCTCAATTCGCAGCCGATGGGGTTTTACTCCCCGCACGTCTTGATACAGACGGCGCGCCATCTCGGCGTGACCGTCCTGCCGGTGTGCGCCCAGCGCTCGGACTGGGATTCCACCCTGGAGCCCGACGCGTCGCCGCACCGGTACGCGATCAGGATGGGGTTTCGCCTGGTCCGGTCGCTGCGCGAGGGCACCGCCAAGGCCTTCGTCGCGCGCCGGCAAGGGCACGGCCCGTGGGGTTCGCTCGAGGACTTCCTGCGCGAAGCGCGGCTGTCGCGGGTCGACCTGACGGCGCTCGCGGCGGCGGACGCGCTCCGCGCTTTTGGGGTCGAGCGCCGGACGGCGCTTTGGCTGGCGGAAGCCGCGCCGTTCTGCGCGTTCCTCGAAGACGTCGATCCCGCCATCGCCTTCGCCGCGGAGAGCGCGGCCGAGCGGATGCAGCTCGATTTCCACGCGACGTCGACGACGCTCGGGCCGCATCCCGCGGCGATCCTCAAAGCCGAGGAATGGCGCTTCGAGGTCCCGAAGGCCAAACTTTGTTTGGCGGAAAGCCTGCCGAAGATGCCCGCGAACCGCCTGGTCGTCGTCTTCGGGATGGTCATCGTGCGGCAATCGCCGCCGTCGGCGAAAGGCATGGTGTTCGCGACCCTCGAAGACGAGACCGGGCTCATCAACCTGGTCCTGACGCCGCCGGTTCATCAGCGCTTCCAGCGGCTCTTCGACCGCCAATCCTTCATCTGCGCCGAGGGCCAGCTTCAGCGCCAGGGGGATGCGCATTCCGTCCGGGTCACGCGCCTCTTCGCCCCGAAGATCGCGGAAGCCGAGCTGCACGACCTCCGGGAAAAGATCCGGCAGAGCGCGACGAAAGGCGTCTCGCTCGCGAAGGACCTCACCGGGGCGCGCAACTACCACTGACCGACTTCAAGCGGCCGCCCATGGAATCCCCACAAACTGCGGGTGCTCCCGCATCAGGCCGGTGACCGCCTCATAGGCGTCGGGCCGGGTCCCGAGCGGGTAGCGCGTATGGGAGCGCTGCCAGCAGCGGAGCCAGCGCTCCCCGACGGGGTCGGCGAGGCCTTCGCGCCGCGTCGAGGCCTGGGTCGTATTTTTCTTGAGCCCGGTGCTCGGGCCGAGGCCCACGAAGAATCCGGCGAGCAGCAGCGCCGCCCGGACGGGCGTGGCACAGGAGTAGGTATAGAGGGAGGTCGGCTCCGGGCCGTCCCAGGCGAGCTTGCGCAGCTTCTCGAAGCAGGCGACGTTCCACATCTCCTGATTGGCGGCGGGCGAATAGGGGTCGTGGAAGACCAAGTCGGGGCGCGACGCCTCGTGCCCGATCGTCGCGAGGAAGTCGCCGACGCGCAGCTCCCACTTGACGGTGCCGCAGGGGCTCCGCCATTCGTGCGTCCGGAGCACGGCCTCGATCGCCGCGCGGAAACCGGCGAAATGCGGGAACGCCTCGAAGTGGTCCAGGGCGAAGGCGAGCAGGTTCATGTCGCGCTCGAAGCTCACGACGTGGAGGCGTCGCCGCGGGCTCGCGCCGAGATCAAGCGCCGCCCGGATCGCCGCCAGCGCGTTGGCGGCCGCGCCGAGGCCCACGTCGAAGAGCACGAGGTCCCGGGGCGTCGGGGCGACCAGGCGCGCCGTCAGCCCGGACGGCACGACATAGAGGGCGTTGGCTTCGCCCCAGGGTCCGACGGGGCCGTGCATGGTCTCGTTCAAGGCGACGTTGCGGATGGAAAGAGCGCCGCTGCGGGTCGTAACCAATTCAAACAATTCGATATTTTTCATGAACCAGACCCTCTTGAGCGCCGCCGGTCCGCAAGCCTGTCTCGATTCCGAGACATTCCGGCCCGCTCCCGCCCCTCCCTCATAGCCCATGGCGCCCAAATATCAATAGAAGTGATGAGATGCGCGGGCCGGCCGGGCCTGGCACAAAACCTCATAGACCGGCGTGCCGGCGGCGGCCTCGATCGCCTCCAGGTCGTCCTGGTCGATGATCTGGCCCAAGTGCGACGCCTCGGGCGCGCGCGCGCCACAGGCCGTCAGTTGAACGATGCAAAGCGCGAGCGCGCCAAAGCCCCTACGCATACCAGTTTCCCCCCGGTAACTTGTTGCTGATGATTGTCTTTCCAACATCATAGCAGACTCGTCCCGCGGGCGGGCAAGGGGGGCATGGAGCCTCAGCGCGGCTAAAGCGCAGCCTGCGCCAACCCCCGCCGCACCATGAACTCCACGTTCGGCCGCATGTTGATCGGGACGACGGCCACGTCCGGGTGGTCCCGCCGCCAGACCCGAAAGACCTCGTCCACGAACGCCTGCCCGACCCGGGCCACGTCCTTGAAATCGAGCACGACCTCGCGGAAGCGCTCGGCGCCGCTCATCAGCCGCCGGGCCTCCGAGCGCGACACCAGCTCGTCCCGCGCCGCGATCGTGTAGGGCATCGCCGCGAACCGGCCGCCGATGTCGAAGACGAGCTCCTCCGGCGACGTGTACTTCGCGAAGACCTCGTCCATCTTCCGGTCGGAGGTCTTGGGGATGGCGAGGATGACGGTCGTCCCGACGAGGACGGGGGATTCGTCCGCGGTCCAGTCGTCCAGCGTCGCGAAATAGCTGTAGCTCAGGCCATTTGCCGCGAGCGAGAACAGGTCGAAGGCGCGCGCCGTGAAGAAGACGCCTTCGCCGGCATGGCGCTCCGACATCGTCGTCCGCTTTCCCTTAAGCAGCTCGCCCAGCGCCTCCCAGTTGTTCGGGAGCCCGAAGCCTTCGCGCAGGCGGGCGAAGGCGCCGACCCCGTCGTCCTCGACGACCAGACGGAGCGAGCCGTCCTGGTCGGCGTACGAGTATTTGAGCTCCCGCCCGCCGGAGTGGTCGATGGCGTTGTTCACCATTTCGGTGAAGCCGTGCTGCAGGATGCTGCGGATGTTCCCCTTGAGGCCGGGCGGCAGGAGGGGGACGATGTCGTCCAGCCAAAGGCGGTCTTCGCCCCGCTGCCGGGCGTCCTCGATGGTCCGCCCGAACGTCGTCGCCGGCGCGGCGGGGAAGAGGGGCGTCTCGTCGCGCCTCGTCCGCATGTAACGCCGCCCCCGGCCGGCGCCCGTCGGCGAGAGCTCGCCGCTTTTGACGAGGGCGCTCAGGTAGTTGTGCGCCGTCTGCTTCGACACCCCGAATTCGCGCTGAATGGCCGACGAGATCCGGCCGCCGAGGGCGTCGGCGTTCGCCAGGATGAAGGTGTTGATTTCGGGGTTTTTGGGACGGGCCATGGGTCGCGTCGAGGAGTGGCTTGCCCTATCGCTTCTTGGTCAATTCAAGCCTATTCACGAGCAACTGGTCAAGTTATTAGGTCAAATTAAGGACTTTGGTCCACCTAATTGACCAAAAAGACCAAAATTTGGTCAAAGCATGGACCTATTGGTCAAGCCTAGTCCCGTGCAAGGGCCGATTGGGCCTCATCACTCGACGACGCCGCACACGATGTTCGAAGCCGGCGACTCGCCCGCCGGGGCATACGCCGCGATCCTGAAGCAGGCCATCCCGCCGATGAACTCCTTGAGGATGACCTGAACAGTCGACCGCATCACGGTGCGCGGGGCCGCCGCATCGAAGCCGGCGCTCGGCACGGTGAGCTCCTCGACGAGCCGCCACGCCTCCGGAACCACCGCCGCGGCGGTCACGGCGGCAGCCGCCGCATCGGTGCTGCCGACGGCGCCTTTGACGGCGTAAACATGGTACGCCGTGACCGTCGAGTTCGCGGCCGCGTCCCAGCTGAGCGCGACGGCGCGCTCGGCCGCGTCGGTCACGGGCTTGGATGTACGGTCCTCTTCCTCCGCCTCCCGGGCGCAGGCGAGGGCGACGACGGTGGCAGCGGCGGCGACAAAAACGGCGGCGCGCAGAAGGGCGCGTGCGCGGCTCATTTTTGACCTCCGGCCTTGATGATCTCGAGCTTGAGCCCGGTCGGCGCGGCCGGAATGCCGGCCTCAGGACCGACGGGCGGCGCGGCGGGCGTGACGGCGGATCCGGAGTCGGTCGGCGGTGCAGGAGGGGCCGGGGGTGCGGGCGCCGGCGGTGCATGAGGGGCCGGGGGTGCGGGCGCCGGCGGCGCCGGCTCGGGGGCCGGAAGCCCGCCGACGATGCGGATGTCCGCGCACGAATAGTAGTTGCTCGGCGGATTCCGGTCCGTCATCACCTGGATCATCTGGATCGCGCAAGCGTCGCAGTTGGTCGCGGGGATCGTCACCTTCGTGGAGAACTGGTGGTACGTCGCCGGGTCGTTGAAGTTGACCGACCCATCCTGGTCGTCCACGATCTGGTCCTTGAGGACGTTCGTGTCGAACGCCGTCGCGCCGTCCGGCGAGAAGGCGACGCGAAAGTGCCCCGGATGGTTGACCGACTCTTCCCACTCGACCGTGATCTCCTGGCCGGCGGTGAACTCCACCCGCTTCGTCGGATCGGTCGACGCCACGCCGCCGCAGGGCGCGGTCTTGAGGCTCGACGACTCGCTGCGCGGCTTCAGCACGCCGGTCGGCTTGAGGCGCGTGTGCGCTTGCGCGCCCGGCGCGAGCGCGGCCCACCCGAAGACAAGGAGTAAGCCTCTAGAACGCATCGTCCACCTCCGTCCTTGGGCCTTATCGCCCGAACGCGCGCGCGACATGACCAGGGGGTCCCAGAGGGGCCTCAGGACGGCGCGGGGGCGGCGGCATAATTGGCGGTAACTCCCCGCGAAACCCGCGAAAGATCGGCAAAAATGCACGGGCGCGGCGCGCGGCCTGGACGCCCGGAATTTCCACGTCGGAGGAATCGCCGTAAGGCCCTGGCGAAATTACGCCCGCGGTTACGCGCGGGCTTTCCCGCCGGAAAAAGCTAGGGCGCCCGGCGCGGCCCGCTGCTATCCTCCAGCCAAATTCAGCGGGGGAGGACCATTATGGTCAGTACCTGACGTTCGGGACGACCGACGAGTGGTTCTACGAAAGCTTCGCCGCCAGCGGCGCGCTGTCCTTCTGCTACGAAGGCCAGGCCGACCATGAAGAGCGCAAGCTGGTGCAACATGCCCAGCTCTGGGATACCCTGCTCGCGAGCCCCTGACGCCCGTTGGCCCTGCTCTTGCTTGTGTATGGATCCAGGAGGTCCCAACCATGCGAAATCTCGTCGTCCATGAGGTCCTGCCGGGTCCGGTGTCCGGAATAGGGTCCGGTCGAGACGGAACTTCGACCACCGAGGGGGGCC
Organism: Pseudomonadota bacterium; assembly: GCA_043786345.1. Classification (GTDB taxonomy): domain Bacteria; phylum Bdellovibrionota_B; class Oligoflexia; order Oligoflexales; family CAIYRB01; genus JANOTL01. The sequence goes on along the minus strand of JAYVWD010000011.1, from coordinate 764 downwards.
GGCCATGCAGATCGCCCTTCCCCTGAGCCTGCTCGCGGCGATGTTCGCCGCGGCGGTCTACGGCCTCGCGGCGACCCGGAACGAGCGCCTCCATCGCGCGCACCCGGCCGCGGCCCACGAGCTCCCTATAAACAGTGGACCATAAAAGTCGAGGACCAGATCATGATGATTCGTCGAACACTTCTCGGGCTCGCAGCGACCGTGGCTGCTTATGGAAATCCCGCCATCGGTCGATCCGCGAGCCAGGCACCGCCCGGGGTCGCGAGCCCGGTCTTCTCGTCGCCCGTGGGCTGTCGCGCCATTTTACTCAACGCGTTCGGCCGGTGCGACTCCGGCGACTGCAAGGCGCTGGTGCTGAACCAGGCCACGCGTTGTACGACCAGGGACTGCCAAGGCATGGTCTATCGGAACGTCGGATTTTGCGAGAGCCGGGACTGCCGGGCCTATGTTTTCGGAGACTCAGGGCTGTGCTCGACGGCGATCTGCCGGGCTTTGGTCTTGAGAAGTTTCGGGCTCTGCGGCTGAGCGTGCGTCAAAAAACCAATGAAGCCGGCCGCGGCTCCGAAAGACCCGGAGTCGGGCCGCGCCCGCGCCCCCCGCAGGGCGGCGGCGTTCTGATTGGCCGTCAGACAAGAAGGGCGAACAGGCTCAGTTATGACGGGAAGTTGAGGCGGAGATCGGAAATCGGGCCTTCGGTTTCGGTTTTTCGGGTCTCAGGTGGCGGGTGTCTGATGGCGGCCAGGGGCGAGGCGCCCCTGACCACC
>JAYVWD010000010.1:0-4365 GCA_043786345.1 Pseudomonadota bacterium | reverse complement strand
GCGAGACTTTCGTGATCATGAGGCACAAAGATGACACGAGCTGGATCTTCCAGCTTTGCAGGCTCTGAGCGGGCGGGATTGGTTCCCTCCCTCCGCGCGTTCGCGCGCGACATCAAGGTCGTGCACAGCATTTTCGCGCTGCCCTTCGCGGCTTCGGCGCTGATCCTGGCGCGGCTGCCGCTGCCGGGCTGGCGGCCGCTGGCGCTCTTGCTCGCCTGCATGGTGACGGCGCGGACCTTCGCGATGGGGATGAACCGGTTTCTGGATCGGGAACTCGACGCCCAAAACCCGCGGACCAAGCTGCGGAAAATCCCGGCCGGCGAGCTCGCGGCGGGCCGCGGCCTGTTCTGGTCGCTGGCGGCGGCGGCGCTCTTCCTGGTCGGCGCCGTGGCGCTGTCGCCGTTGGCCGGGTACTGCGCGCCGTTTCTCCTGGCGATTTTGGGCGCGTATTCGCTGATGAAACGGCTGACCTGGGCGACGCACTGGTACCTCGGCATGTGCCTCGGGCTCGCGCCCGTCGCGGTCGAGATCGCGTTGCGCGGCGGCGTGAGTCCGGCCGTCTTCGCCGTGGCCGTGGCCGTGACGCTCTGGACCGCGGGATTCGACCTGCTCTACGCGCTGCAGGACATGACGTTCGACCGGGACGCGGGGCTCAGGAGCTTTCCGGCGCGGTTCGGGCCCGGGACCACCCTGCTCGTGAGCCGCGCCTGCTTTCTGGCGATGGTCGCGCTGCTCGGCCTTGCCGGCATCATGGCCCAGCTCCACGTCGCGTATTTTCTCGGCGTCGCCGCCGTGGCGGGGATCCTCGCGTATGAGCAGTGGATCGTGCGCGACGCGCGCACGACCGGGGCCTCGACGCGGCTCGACGTCGCGTTCTTCAATGCCAACGCGTACGTGAGCGTCGTGTTTTTCGCGTTCGTGGCGCTGGACCGCCTGCTCGTATGAGCAAGCCTCCGGAGCCGCGGATCCTGGTCGGCGTCACGGGCGCGTCGGGATCGATCTACGCCGAGCGCCTGATCGAGGTCCTGCGCGGGCTCGTGCCCCGCATATACCTCGTCGCGACGGACGCGGGCGCGCAGGTCGTCCGCCACGAGTTGCTGCCGCGGAGCGACGGGTTTTCGCTGGTGCGCGCGCTCGCCGGCGACCTGGACGAAGGCGACCGCAGCATCATCCGCGTGGTCCGGAACGACGACCTTTTCGCGCCCGTCGCGAGCGGGTCCTCGGCGCCGACGGCGATGGTCGTCATGCCGTGCTCGATGGGGTCGATGGCGCGCATCAACCAGGGCATCTCGTCGAATCTACTCGAGCGGGCCGCGGACGTCTGCCTGAAGCAGGGGCGAAAGCTGGTGATTTGCCCGCGCGAGACCCCGCTCAGCGTCGTGCATCTGCGCAACATGTTGAGCCTCGCCGAGATGGGCGTGCACGTCGTGCCGGCGATGCCGGCTTTCTACCAGGGGCCGAGGACGATCGGCGATATGGTGGACTTCGTGGTCGGCCGCGTGCTCGAGGTGCTGGGCCTCGAGCACGAGCTTTACCCGCCGTGGAACGCGCGGATGCGCTGACCTCAATATAGGTATAGGAAGCGTCCACGGCTTCAGCAATTTCCACGTTTTGTCCGGTATTTGTGCAGGTCCCGCTTCGCAAATTCACGGAACCATTGAAGATAATTTTGGCGTCGCGCTTGCATGGAATGCGCTACCAATCCCTTCTGCAATGCGCTGAAAACTGCTGTCCTGAATCGACTCCGGTCCTGAGTGCGCTCGCCCAAGCCACGTCAACCTAGAGGAGTCATCATGCATCGGTCTGGCCACGTCCTCGTCCTGGCGCTCGTCGCGCTGTCGGCCTGGAGCTGCGGTCGCTCGCCCAACGAAGAGGGCGGCGGCGAAGTGAAGAGCCTGGATTCGCGCGAATTCGCCGCCCGAACGCAGGAAATGATCGCGCCCGTCGTCAGCGCGAAGCTCGCCGCGGACGAAAAGCGCGACGCCGCGCTCGTCTACTACGCCATCGACACCGAAGAGGCGTTCAGCCAGGCCGCGGCCGATTATCAAGTCCGGGCGCTGAAGGAAACCTGCCTTCCCGCGAACAAGAAGGTCAACTGGGTCATCTTCCTCAACAGTCACTTCACGCACCGGGACGGCCTTTACCTGCAGTGCAAGGCGGGCGTCTATGCCGAGAAGCACCTGAAGGACGCGGCACTCAAGGCGGTCATCGCCCTGGCCTCGAACAAGAATACGGACCCGCGCACCGCGGCCGGCCTGACCTTCAAGCTGGACCACAAGCCGGAGTTCAACCGCTACTTCGGCATGGACAAGTACCCGTTCGCGCACCCGGACGTCATCTACCGCGTGCTGAAGTTCGCGACCACGAGCGTGTTCCCGAGCGACAAGTACGTCCTCTTCCTCCACACGTTCTCGCACGGCAGCGAAAATCTGCTGTTTTCGGCCCTGAGCGATGCGTCGCTGGCCGACCGGATCCAGCGCAACAACGACTGGATGCGCCCGGTGATCGAGGCGGTCCGCACGCAGCAGGTCGAGCTGGTCGGCGCCGACCGCAGCAAGATCGACCAGACGAACCGAATCTCCTGCGAAATCGAGGGCGGCGAATGGCGCGACACGGCGTGCTACTGCCCGTCGCGCAAGATCTGGATCAACCAATATTACGGCGAGTGCGAGCGGGTCGCGGGCAACGCGGGCTTCGGCCGCGCGAAGGCCGGCGAATTCGGCCTGGACAATGTGGGCCTTGGACACATGAGCTATGGTTATGACCGCGATCCGGCCTTGGCCGGCGCCGGAGACCGCAGCGGCGCGGGCGACCGCAGTGGCGCTGGAGACCGCAGCGGCGCGGGCGACCGCAGTGGCGCCGGAGATCGTAGCGGCGCGGGCGACCGCAGCGGCGCTGGAGATCGTAGCGGCGCGGGCGACCGCAGCGGCGCTGGAGATCGCAGCGGCGCGGGCGACCGCAGCGGCGCGAGCCTCTACATGGCAGACGGCAAGGAAAGCGGCTTCGGCACCTCGACCACCGACCACTTCGGCACCCCGCACGAGGTCGTCTACCAGATCTTCGCCAAGCTGAGCGCCGAGGACCGCGCCCTCACGATCGGCTTCTGGTACCAGGAATCCTGCTACGCGAGTATCGACAAGAAGCCCGAGCTGAAGGCGAAGTTCGAGGCCCTCGCGCCCCTCAAAGGCTTCTACCTGTCCAAAGGCGAGATGTGGTACCGCAACCTTAACTGGCAGGACATCCTGCTCGACGCGGCCGGGGCGACGTCGACCCCCGCCACGATCCAGTCGATCCTGATCGAAACGACGCCCAAGATCCCGAACAACATCCCGGTCGTCGGCGCGCCATGATTTAGTGAAACGCTCAGCCAGCGCTCTTGACGCTGGCTGGGCCGTCGAACCGGAAGGCGACGACGCTCACGTCGTCATCCGGCACCCCGCCGGTCCGCGCCCTATGGCCCTCCCAGACGCGCTCATACAGCGATTTGAGCGCGGCCGTGTCCATCGTGAGCCCGCCCTTCGCCAGCACGTCCCGCAATACCTTGATGTTCGGCGACAACGGCAGGCCGTCGGTGTGCGCGAGGATCGTGTCGCCCGCGGCGAAGGGCCGCGAGCTCATCACGATCTCGATCTCGCGGCTGGCTCCCAGCACGGTATTGCGCGAGATGAGCGGCACCGGCTTCGCCGGCCCCGGCCCGCCCGCCACGAAGAGCGGCAGCGGGTGACCGCCGGAAGCATAGTGCAGGACACCCGCGTCGCAGTCGAAGCTCAGGCCCAGGATCGTCGAGATATGGTTGCCGTCGCCTTGGCTGAAGAGCACGCCGTTCAGCGCGCGGGCATAATAAGCCACGAAATCGGGCCGCTCGAGGTACTCGGGATAATTCTGGACGATCAGGCTCAGCGCCGTCTTGCACGACGACACGACGATCGCCGCCTGGACGCCATGCCCGGTGATGTCGCAAAGGATGAAGTGCCGCAGATTCCGCCGCTGCGCCGTCTCGAAGGCGAACCAGTCGCCGCTGTTTTCCGTGAGCGGCTGGTGGAAGGCGGCGATCGAAAACGCCGGCCAGGTCGGCAGCGAATGCGGCAGGAAGGCACGCGCGATTTCGGCGGCCTCCTGGAGCTCCGCCTCCATGCGCCGTTTCTCGATCATGTGCCCCTCGAGGCTCCGGACCTGGCCCTCTTTGTGGCCGAGGTCTTTCGCCGTATTGAAGGCTATGTAGTAGAAGAGGAGGAGGTCGAAGAGCGCCCGCTTGTCGAAGCCGAGGAAGGTATTGAGGCTCGAGTCCCAGATCAGCAGCAGGAAGTAGATCAGCAGGAAAATCAGGAGATTGCGCAGGCTCTTCACCGAGCTCGAGGCGAATCC
>JAYVWD010000009.1:0-4205 GCA_043786345.1 Pseudomonadota bacterium | reverse complement strand
GCCTCCAGCATCCGCCGGACCGCATCCGCCAGCGGCTCGTTCAGATGAGCGAGCGGGGCGTTCCGGCGCATGATCGCTCCGACCGTCACCGACTCGGCGCCGCCGCGCATCCCCCGCGCGATGTCCGCGCGCGTCACCAGCCCGACGAGCTCGCGGCCGCGGAGCACGGGGAAATCCCGCTGCGGGTGCGAGAACGCGTCGTCGAGCAGCGAGAGGACCGGGACGTCCTCGGTCAGGAAGCCGAACTCCCAGGTCCGCATAAAAGAGCGGGTAGGTGACGTGCAGGATGACGTCCGTCGCCGCGAGTCGCCCAAGTTTCCATCCGTCGCTCATCGTCCCTCCTGGATGATGATTAAGTTTGGTCTTCTCGGCAAAATCCCGCCTTTTCTTGAATCATTTCAACATAAAGTACTGTATATACGAAGAAATTCACCGATCTGGCCGATCCCGGCCAAAGAGGCGCTACGGCCCTAAGGTTCCGTAGTTTATAGTTGAACGGGGCTTGGTCCCTTGGGGCCCGCAACCCTCGCTTGGGCCTTCGCGTAATCACTGCGGCTCGAAATCACTAGGCACGGGCCGCGCAGGAGGATTGACATGGATTCGGGTGTTTTTGGGTGGCTGTCGGCGCAAGCGCCGGTCGGTGGTTGGCTCCTATTCCTTGTATCCCTCTTGGGCATCGGCTTCGTCGGCGCGCCGCTCGTCGCCTGGACGTTGGTCGTCGGGGCGTTCCTCTGGCTCCTCGGGGTGCCGGTCGCCTTGACCGCGGTCGTCTGCGGCGCCATGGCGTTCATGTGTATCGTCCCCCTGCGGAGCGCGACCGTCTCACGCTTCGTGATGGCGACGCTCGACCGGCTCGGTATCATGCCGGTCATCTCAGAGACCGAGCGCACCGCCCTCGAGGCCGGCAGCGTCTGGGTGGACGCCGAGCTCTTCTCGGGCAAGCCGAGCTTCGACCGGATCCGCAAGGAGCCCTACGGCAAGCTCAGCGCCGAAGAGCAGTCGTTCGTCGAAAACCAGTGCGTCAAGGTCGCCGCGATGTGCAGCGACTGGGAGATCTATCAGAACGCCGACCTCCCCAAGCAGGTCTGGGATTACCTGAAAAAGGAGCGTTTCCTCGGGATGATCATCCCGAAGGAATTCGGCGGCCTCGGCTTTTCCGCGCTCGGCCACAGCGAGGTCATCGCGCGCCTCGGCGCCCACTCGACGACGCTCTGCGTGACGGTGATGGTCCCGAACTCCCTCGGGCCCGGCGAGCTCCTCATGCACTACGGCACCGTCAAGCAGAAAGACCACTACCTGCCCCGCCTCGCGCGCGGCGAAGAGATCCCGTGCTTCGGGCTCACCGAGCCCAACGCCGGCTCCGACGCCGGCTCGATCACCTCGACCGCCCTGGTCTTCAAGGGCACCGACGGCCAGCTCTACCTCCGCCTCAACTGGGACAAGCGCTACATCACGCTCGCTGCGGTCTCGACCCTGATCGGCCTCGCGGTCAAGCTCAAGGACCCGGACAATCTCCTCGGAAAGGGCAGGGATCCGGGCATCACCTGCATCCTCGTGCCCGCCGCCACGCCGGGCGTCGTCCTCGGCAAACGCCACAATCCCATGGGCGTGCCCTTCTACAACTGCCCGACCCACGGCCACGACGTCGTCGTCTCGGTCGAGCAGATCATCGGCGGCCCCGACGGCGCCGGCCGCGGCTGGCAGATGCTCATGGAATGCCTCGCGGCCGGCCGCGCGATCTCGCTCCCGTCGCAGTCGGCGGGCGGCGCCAAAGGCATCCTCCGGTTGACCAGCGCTTACGCGACCGTCCGCCGCCAGTTCGGCCTGCCGATCGGCAAATTTGAGGGCGTCGAGGAGCCGCTGGCGCGCATCACCGGCCTCTCCTATCTGATGGAAGCCGCGCGCATCTTCACCGTCGGCGCCGTCGACTCGGGCTTGAAGCCCGCCGTCGTCTCGGCGATCGCCAAGTACAACCAGACCGAGCTGGCGCGCAAGCTCGTCAACGACGCGATGGACCTCATGGGCGGCGCCGCGATCTCGCGCGGCCCGCGCAACATGATCGCCAACAACTACATCGGCATGCCGATCTCGATCACGGTCGAGGGCGCCAACATCCTCACCCGGACGATGATCATCTTCGGGCAGGGCGCGATCCGCTGCCACCCCTACGCCTACAAGGAAGTGAAGGCGATCGCCGAAAAGGACGTCGCCGGCTTCGATAAGGCCTTTTGGGGCCACATCGGCCACGTCGTCCGCAACACCTGCCGCGCCGCCTTACTCTCGACGACGCGCGGCTACCTCGCCGCGGTCCCCGGCGGCCCCGGCGCGAAGTACTACCGCAAGCTCGCCTGGTCCTCGGCCACGTTCGCGATCATGTCCGACATCGCGATGGGCACGCTCGGCGGCTCGCTCAAGATGAAGGAAAAGCTCACGGGCCGCTACGCCGACGTCCTCTCCTGGATGTACCTGGCCTCGGCGACGCTCCGCCGTTTCGAGGCGGAAGGCTTCCGCGCCGACCACAAGCCGGTCTTCGACTGGGCGATGCAATACAGCATGGCCCGCATCGAAGAGGGCTTCGACGGCATCTTCGCCAACTTCTTCATCCCCATCCCCTTCCTCGGCGCCCTTTTCCGCGGCCCGCTCCGCTTCTGGGCGCGCATGCACTGCCTCGGCACCGGCCCGACCGACGTCCTCGGCCACGAGATCGCGCAGGCGGTCCAGGTTCCCGGCGCGCTCCGCGACTCGCTGACGGCGGGCCTTCTCCCCGCGACCAAGGACTTCGAGGCCGCCTACCGGATGGAGCACACCTTCCAACTCTGCGTGCAATCGGCCGAAGTCTTCAATAGAATCGGCAAGGCCGTGAAGGAGAAGAAGCTGCCGAAGAAGCGCCCGACCGAGCTGGTGAAGGAGGCCCTCGAGGCCAAGGTCATCACCGACGCCGAGGCCAAGATGCTCGCCGAAGCGAACGCGGCGCGCGAGGACGCGATCCAGGTGGATGCGTTCGACCTGGACGAGTTCCGCTCGGTGCTGTTGGACCTGAAGAAAGACGCCGGGCACGCGGCGGCGAAGCCGAGCGTCGCGGTGGTTTGAGGACTTGGTTGGGGGACGGGACCTCATGAAGAAGCTTGGCCTGATCGGCGGTGGCGTCATCCTTTTCATGGTCATCCTCGCCGCGGTGATGGCCGGAAGGATGGGTGAGACCTCGCACGCCTACGCCCGCGGCAAGGTCGTCCTGAGCGACGACCTCACGGAAAAGGCCAAAGGGATCGAAACCTTGTTCATCATCGCCAGCGGCATGGACCGGCCCATGCCGCTCGGCGCCCTGAAAAAGACGCTGCGCGGCGACGCGAAGGGCGAGGTCTACGAGTTCGTCCTCACCAACGAGTCGATGATGCGCATGGACCCGAACGGCGCGTTCCCCGAGCAGTTCAAGCTCAAGGCGCGCCTCGACCGGGATGGCACCGCCGGCCCCGACCAGCCGGGCGACCTGGTCGGCGAGGTCAACCCCGTGCACCTTGGTGACGACATCGTCATCAGGATCGACCGTGCCATCCCATGAATGCCGCACCGCTCCTTTCCCTCGCCTTGGTTTTCTGGTCCCTGACGACCCCGGCGCGGGCCGACGACTGCATCGTCCCGGGTGAGGCCGCGCGCTGGGCGACGGAGGTCTGCCCGAAAGGCGACTGCCCGCACCCCAACTTCGTGACGCCCTGCGCCGAGGCCAAGCATTGGAAGGCGAAGTGGTGCGCGGGCTACATCAAGAGCGGCGGCCAGACCACGCCCTCCGACTGCCTCGAGGACCGCGCCCTCTTTCCGGCCGGCGTCGAGGAGCCCGTGACCGAGCGCGACGTCAAGTTGGACGGCAAGGCCTGCAAGCAGCAGATCTCGTACCATGGCCCGGGAAAGCACAAGGAATCGCGCATTTTTTGCGCTGATAAACGGGAAGGTGTTTATGAGAGCTGGGCGGCGTCCGGCGCCCGCTACGTCCAGGGCGGCTTCGCGGCCGACGTCCCGGCGGGCGCCTGGAGCCTCTTCTCCGCCGGCAACAAGCTCGCGATGAAGATGATCTACGACGGCGGCCACGCCAGCGAGCGCGTGCCGCCCCTCGCGCCGGGCCCGGCCGGGGCCTACGAGGTCTTCTTGATGACCTCCGGCAGCGAAGGCGGCCGGGGCACCCTCCGGATCGAGGCGGACGGCAAGGTGAC
>JAYVWD010000008.1:0-12026 GCA_043786345.1 Pseudomonadota bacterium | reverse complement strand
GACCAAGCCCGCAGTCCTCGCCAAGATCGACCTCGGCCTCGGCTACGCTTTCTAAAAAAGGACGCCTGTCGTTCCATTGAAACGGCCCGGGGATCCGGGCCGACTTCTTTTCGTGATATGGGGGAGGCTCCAAAGAGGAGGCTCCCCCATGACCTGGACTTCGATCCCCGCCGGCTCCGGCACCGAGATGGACCTTTACGTCGAGCGCCCGGCCGCGGCCCAGGCGCCCGCCATCCTGGTTTTGCAGGAGATCTTCGGGGTCAACGCGAACATCCGCGCCATCGCGAAGCGCGTCGCCGCCGCGGGCTACGTCGCCGTCGCGCCCGACCTCTTCCACCGCTCGGCGCGGAGATTCGAGGGTGACTACGCCGACTTCTCGACCTCGATGCCGCACGCGCAGAAGATGAAGGCGCCCGACATCGAGGCCGATCTCCGCGGGGTCCACGCCTGGCTGACCGCCGACGCGCAGGCGGACGAGACCCGGGTCGCGGCCTGGGGCTTCTGCATGGGCGGCCGGCTCGCCCTCGTCGCCAACGCCATCCTGCCGCTAAAGGCCGCGGTCTCGTTCTACGGCGGGGTGACCGACACCCTGTTCCCATATATTCCGAGCTTGAGCGGCCCCTCGCTCCTCGCCTGGGGCGGCAAGGACCAACACATCGGGCCGGCCCAGCAACGAAAGCTCGTCGATGCGCTGCGCGAGGCCGGCAAGCCCTACGTCGACGTCGAGTTCGGCGAGGCAGACCACGGCTTTTTCTGCGACGCGCGCGGCGCGTTCCACCCGGAGTCGGCGCGGCAGGCCTGGGCGCTCACCAAGACCTTCCTCGAGATTCACCTCGGGATCGCCTGAACGACCTCGCCGCGGCCGGCCGCGCCGGTGATCCGCGCGTGTGCGCCGTTGAGCAGGGTCATCTGCGGCGGCACGTGGCCGACGTCGGCGGCGTAGATCACGGGAAAGGGCCGGTCGCCGAGGACGGCGCCGAGCGCCTCGGCGTATCCGAGGCGGTCCGGCGACGTCCGGTCGGGCCCGGCGTTGCGACCGATCAGGAGGCCGCTCAAGCCGTCGAGCCAGCCGGCGAGGCGGAAGCCCCAAAGCGCGCGGAAGAGCGCCGAGGCGTCGAGCTCGCTGGCAGTGGAGCGGCTTCTATCTCGGCGTCGATTGGCTCGGCGCCTTCATCCCGTTGGCAAAAAGCGGAGACAGCAAGATCAAGGGCCCGGCCGGGGCCGACCCGAAGGACGTCAAGGACTCCCAAGACACGCTGGACAAGCTCGGAGCAACGGTCAATTACCAACTCCTCCGCCTGCAGCTCGGCTGGGCCTTCTGAACCCCCTCTGGCTGACCTCGGGGATGAAATGAGGTAGTGTGGTCCCTTCTCGGAAGGGACCCACGACATGAGCAGCACCCCGAATCCGCCGACCGCCGCGACCTCCAGCATCACCAGCGGCAATTTCATCACCGACATCATCGACGCCGACATCAAGTCCGGAAAGCACGGCGGCCGGGTCGCGACGCGTTTTCCCCCCGAGCCGAACGGCTACCTGCACATCGGCCACGCGAAGGCGATCTGCGTCAGCTTCGGCATCGCGAAGGCTTACGGCGGCACGGCCAACCTCCGCTTCGACGACACCAATCCGGTGACCGAGGACCTCGAGTTCATGAACTCCATCATGGAGGACGTGAAGTGGCTCGGGTTCAGCTGGGACGACCGCCTCTACAACGCCTCCGACTACTTCCAGCAGCTCTTCGACTACGCCGAGATCCTGATCAACAAGGGCAAGGCCTACGTCGACAGCCTGACCGCCGAGCAGATCCGCGAGCACCGCGGCACCCTCAAGGAGCCGGGCCGCGCCAGCCCCTTCCGCGACCGCCCCGTCGCCGAAAACATCGATCTTTTCCGGAAGATGCGCGATGGCGCCTTCCCCGACGGCACGCACGTCCTGCGCGCGAAGATCGACATGTCGTCGCCCAACATCAACCTGCGCGACCCGGTCCTCTACCGCATCCGCAAGGAGCACCACCACCGCACCGGCGACAAGTGGTGCATCTACCCGATGTACGACTATGCGCACGGCATCTCGGACGCCATCGAGGGCATCACCTACTCGCTCTGCACCCTGGAGTTCGAGGACCACCGCCCGCTCTACGACTGGTTCCTCGACCAGCTGCCGCCGTTCAAGTACCGCCCCCGCCAGATCGAGTTCGCCCGCCTCAAGGTGAACTACACGATCACGAGCAAGCGGAAGCTCAAGCAGCTCGTCAACGAACGCCTCGTTGACGGCTGGGACGACCCGCGCATGCCGACTCTGGCCGGTCTGCGGCGCCGCGGCGTGCGCCCGGAAGCCCTGCGCAACTTCTGCGACCGCGCCGGCCTGTCGAAGGCGGACAGCGTCATCGACATGAACATGCTCGACTTCTGCATCCGCGACGACCTCGAGAAGCACGCCCCGCGCGCGATGGCGGTGCTGCGCCCGATCAAGGTCGTCATCGAGTCTTATCCTGAAGATAAGACTGAAGAAATTGACTCTCCCCGACACCAGCAGGACCCCTCGATGGGAACCCGCAAGCTGGTCATGGAGCGCGAGATCTACATCGAGGCCGACGACTTCATGGAAGACCCGCCGAAGGACTTCTTCCGCCTCGGACCCGGCAAGGAGGTGCGTCTGCGCCACTCCTACATCATCAAGTGCGTCAACGTGATCAAGGACGCCGCCGGCGCCGTCGTCGAGCTGCGCTGCACGCACGACCCGGACACCCTCGGCAAAAACCCGGCCGACGGCCGCAAGGTCAAAGGCATCGTCCACTGGGTCCCGGCCAAGCGCTCGATCCCGGCCGAGGTGCGGCTCTACGACCGCCTCTTCAACGCGCCGAACCCCAACTCCACGGACGAGGGGCAGGAGTTCACCGCACACCTCAACCCGGCCTCCCTCGAGGTCCTGTCGAACGTGCGCCTCGAGCCGGCGCTCGCCGACGTCAAGGCGCCGGCCCAGTTCCAGTTCGAGCGACTCGGCTACTTCGCGGTCGACCTCAAGGACACCCGCGACGGCAAGATCGTCTTCAACCGCACGGTCGCCCTCCGCGATTCATGGGCGAAGGCGCAGAAGGACTGAAAGTCTGTCGAGAAATGGGCAAAAGACGGCGGCGGGCTCGCGGGAGTCGCGCCGGGAAACGACGCGGAAATTCCCGGAATTCGGCGCATCGGCCAGGGTCGTGCCGTAGGATTCGCTGTTGCCTAGCAAAAAGAGCGAGGTATCGTACCTTCGCTCGAGGTACGCGGCGGCCTCGGGGGCGCGGTCGCTCCAGGACAGGAGCTCGAAAGTTTGCAAAGTCGTCGTCATGAGGGAGGACAGGCCATGAGCGGCGTTTTTTTTGAAGGACTTCCGGACCGCATGGCGCGCCAGTTCGCCTTTCTCAACGCCATCGACAAGTTGAAGTCCGTAGAACGACGCAACTATTTGGCCGACGGCTCGCGCCGTGAAAACACCGCCGAGCACTCCTGGCACGTCACTGTCATGGCCCTCGTTCTGAGCGACGGCGCCAAGGGCCTCGACCAGGCGAAGCTCCTCGGAATGCTGCTCCTCCACGACATCGTCGAGGTCGATGCCGGCGACACCTTCTGCTACGACGATGCCGCGCACGCCGACAAGGAGGCGCGGGAGCAGGCGGCGGCGCGGCGCCTCTTCGGCCTCCTGCCGGACGACCAGGCGCAGGCGCTGCGCGGGCTCTGGGACGAGTTCGAGGCCGGCGAGACGGCCGAGGCGCGCCTGGCGCGGGCGCTCGACCGCATCAACCCCTTCATCCTCAACTTCCTAGCCGGCGGTGGGTCCTGGAAGGAGCACGGGGTCAAGGAGCAACAGATCCTGAAGCGCATGGACGAGGTCCGCACCGGGATGCCCGACGCCTGGCCGCTCGTGTTGTCGATCCTCGATCGCGCGAAGACGCAGGGCTGGGTCGCGGGTTAGGGCACTTTCGCGCAGCCCGCGGCGTTGGCGACGGCGAGGGCACTCGTCCCGTCGATGAGCCAGCTGCCCCCGCGCTCCTTCAAGGTGAACAGGACCCGGTGGATCTGCTCGAAGCGCTCCTCGACCGCCACGCGCGCGGTGTCGCCTTCGATCTGCGCGGGCCGACCCACCGACTCATACGGATCGTCTTGCGTGCCGTCGATCTCGGCGTCGAGCTCCGACCGGCCGCGGAGGCAGGCGAGAAAGTCGTTGAGCCCGGGCGTCCGCAGCGCCGACGGATCCTCGCCCGAGCGCGCGTGAACGGCGTCCAAATAGGCTTTGACGACGGCCTCGGGATGCCGCGGCGCGGACTGGAAGATACGGTAAGAAATGGCAAAAATCGCTAAAATCGCCGGCCCGAGGAGGTAGATGGTGGGTTTCATCATAGTCTTAAGATTTTCGCCGGAAACGCCGAAAAGAGGAAGTGACCATTGGGAGCACCCCGTGAAAATCCTTTCGAGCCTCGTCTTCGTCGGTGCCGTCGCCTGTGGGCAGGGATCTAAATCCTCGTCCACTTCGGCCCCGCCCCCAGCGCCCCCGGCGTCGGCGCGGGTGAACCTCAGCGGGACCTTGAGCCTCGAGACGAGCGTCGGGAGCGCCGAGTTGTTCGCCTTCGCCATCACGCCCAAAGGCGAAACGGTCGCCCTCGCGCTCGAATCCCAGAGTGTCGCCGCCGACGGAACGTTCGCCATGGTTCTCCCCCCCGGGGCGCTCGCCGTGGCCACCGACACCGTGATCCTGATGAGCAAGACGCCCGTCCCGAACCAGCCGGACATGATCCTGTGGTCCTTCTCCGTCGCGCCGGGCGCGGAGGCGACGTCCAACATCAACGTCCTGACGTCCATCGCCTACGAAATCGGCGTCCTTGAAACGAGCCTCGGCCACATCGCCGCCGCCGCGCAGCGGACCTCCGCGGCGTTCGGCACCGACGGCGTGTTGGAGCACCTCGACCCTAAGGACGCGAAGCTCGTCGCCCTCGGCAAGGTCGTGACGCTCGTCGGCACGCAGCTCGGCTTGCCGGTCGGCGCCGTTCACAAAGCGGTCGCCCGCGACCTGGCGGACGGAACCCTCGACGGCAAGAACGTCGACGAGCCGGTCACGCTCGGCACCAAGGTCGGCACTTACGCCGTGGTGTTGTCGGCGCTCAAGGCCATCGCCCAGCGCGAAACGCCGGACTTCGCGGCGCTTTCCGCCCTCACACCCTAACCACTCCGGCGGATCCCTCAGGACGTCAGCTGGGCGCGCACGGCGGCCAAAAGGCGCCCGGTGTCGACGCAGGCATCGGCGGCGAAGCCCTTCCGCGCGCCGACCGACTTCGCCGCGACGCTGACGTATGAGGCGCCGACTCGCGCCGCGAGGTTTTCGAAGCAGGGGTTGCGCCAAACCTCCGGAACGATCTCGACGACGCGCGTCCCGGGCGCCGAGAACACGAGGTTGCTCAAGCCGGCCCCATGCAGGCCGACGACGACGCGGGCGGCGCGGAAGAGGGCGACCTGGTCGCGCCAGGGCCGGTCCTCGAGCGTCACGGCGGTGAAGCCCAAGGCCGCAAGCTCCGTCTCGAGCGCCGCTTCGTCCACCAGGCGGCGGCGCCGGGCCGCGGCGCGGCGCACGAAAAGCCGCTCCGGAAGCCCCGGCGACGGCTCCTGGCCCGCGGGCGGGAGCAGCTCGTCGCGCAGCAGCGCCAACGCCCAGGCGTGCACCTCGGTCTGCTCGCGCGCCGTCGGCTCCGGCGGCAGGATCAAGGCTTCGCAGGCGACGTGGACGCCCCGATCGATAAACATAATTTTATTTAGATCGAGGCCGAGCAAAGCTAGAGTCTCGGTCTGGAAGTTGACCCGGCCCTTGTGCCGCGGGTTCACGATGACCTGGGCGACCTCGGCGAAGCGCAGGCCGGCCTTCCGCGCGAAAAGCAGCTTTGGCAGCGTCCCGGTGAGCCAATGGTAGTAGCTGAAGCCGTCCACCGCGGCGAAGAGCGTCCGCCCCGCCAGCGCCCGCGCCGGCGGCAGCGCGCGCCAAAGGACGTCCGCCGTCGTCGGGCGGCGCTTGAGCTGCGGGGAATAGGCCCAGAGCAGCGCCCGGTCCGGGCCGACGACGGCGATCGGCTGCGCGCTCACGTGCGCCCCGGCCAGCTCGACGAGCCCGCCGCCGGCCAGATTGTAGTGGGCCCGCACGCGCTCCGGATGCACGAGCACGCGGCGGATGCGGTCGCTGCGCCGAAGCCGCCGGGCCAGCAACACCAGCGCGCCAAAGGCCGGCAGGCGGCGCAGGAATCGCGCCGAAAACCGCGCCTTGGACCGCTTCTTGGCGTCGGCGTTCATCCTATGAATAAGCGAGGTTGTAGCGCGCGACGTCGGCGACGGGCTCGTAGCCGATTTTCTGGTCGAAGAAACGCGCCGTCTCGCGCGCGGGTCCGCCGATCGAGCCGGGGCGGACGCCGGCGGTCGCGAGCTCGTCGCCAAGCGCGGCGAGGACCTCGTCCCCGCATGCGGTGAACCCGAGCGCGAGCGGCGGGGCGAGCCAGGCGGCACCGTGCACGGCGCCGGCCTCGTCCGCGAAAGTGAACAGCTGCGCTTCGCGGAACCGGTCGGGAAACCGGCGGATCTCGTCGAGCGTGCCGAGGCCCATGCAGTAACGCGCCTCGTCGCCGCCCAGAAACGGCAGCGCCGCGCCGGCGTAGGCGGCGGCCGTTGCATGTCGGACCAGGCGCATTTCGCTCCCCCTTTTCCCCGCGGACTAAGGTACCATGAGGGGCCATGCCGCCGACGCTCAAGACCGCCCTTCGCGCCCTCGGACACCGGAATTATCGCCTCTTCTTCGGGGGGCAGGCGGTGTCGCTGATCGGCACGTGGATGACGCGCCTGGCCTCGAGCTGGCTCGTCTACCGCCTGACGAGCGACCCGGCGATGCTCGGAATCGTGAACTTCGCGAGCCTCGCGCCGTCCTTTCTGCTCGGCCCCTTCGCCGGGGTCTGGGTGGACCGCAGCAAAAGCTTACAACGCCTGATTTTTGTTACCCAATTCGCGGGGATGCTGCAGTCGGTCGGCCTGGTCCTTGTGGCGGCGATCCCGGCACAGCCGGCGACGACGGTCGGAGTGCTGATCGCGCTCAACGTGCTCCAAGGCGTCATCAACGCCTTCGACATGCCGGCGCGCCAGGCATTTCTGCCGCGGATGGTGACCGAGCGCAACGACCTGGCGAACGGCATCGCGCTCAACAGCTCGCTCTTCAACGCCGCGCGCCTGATCGGCCCGGCGCTCGCCGGCGCTCTGATCGCGGCGGTCGGCGAGGCCTGGTGCTTCGGGATCGACGCGCTGAGTTACGTCGGCGTACTCTGGGCCGTGCGCGCGATGCGGGTGAACGAAGAGGGTTTTCGGCCGAAGGAGGGCCAGCGGATGTTCGCGAGCCTCATCGAGGGCCTGCGCTACGCTTGGGACTCCGAGCCGATCCGCGCGATCCTGATCCTGATCGCGGCGCTCAGCTTCCTCGGGCTTCCGTACACGGTGCTCCTGCCCATCTATGCCAAGGAAATCCTGGGCGGCGGGCCCAAGACGCTCGGCTGGCTGACGGCCGCCGCGGGCCTGGGCGCGCTGATCGCCGCGCTCCGGCTCGCGCGGCGCGAGTCGATCGCCGGCATCGGGCGCGTCATCGTGGTCGCCGGGGCGCTCTTTTCCGCGGCGCTGCTCGGCTTCGCTTACTCGCGCTCGCTGACGCTTTCGGGCCTGCTGCTGCTCGGAACGGGGTTCGGCATGCTGACCCAGTCCGCCTCGTGCAACACGATCATCCAATCCATCGTCGAGCCGGACAAGCGCGGGCGCGTCATGAGCCTTTATCTGATGGCGTTCGTGGGCATCGCGCCGTTCGGCGGCCTGACGGCGGGGTTCTTCGCCCGGCGGATCGGCGCTCCGGCGACGCTGGCCGGCTGCGCAGCCCTGGGCGCGCTGTCGACGCTGCGCTTTGCGACTAAACTGCCGCGCCTGCGCGAGGCGGTGCGCGAGCGGCTCAAGGAATCTTGAGCGACTCCTTGGTGACGCCGACCGGCAGGTCCTCGAGGAGCTCGGGCACGCTCGCGGCGTCCTGCACGTCGGCGGGACGGACCGAGAAAACGCAGCGCTTCTCGGCCTTGTTGCACAGGAGCCGCGAGCGCTTTGCCGGCTCCCAGTGGATCCGGTTGACGGCCATTTGCTGGGTGCGGCGCGCCGAAAGCACGATCGCGGCGACGGCCGCCTCGTTCCACAACAGCTTTTCCTCGGCGTCGCGGCGGGCGGCGAACCGCGGGTTTTCACCGAGCCCGGCCCGGGCGAGGCCGAAGCCGCAGATGAGCCCGGATTCGCCCTCATAGGAGAAGACGACGCCGAGGCTCGCGAGCGAGCGCGGCCGGTCGGCGTGCGCGCAGCCGCAAGCCGCGAGGGCGAGGGCGAGGAGGAGGGTCCATTTCGGTGAAGGCATGCCTGAATTTTCGACGGGGACCGCGAACGTGTCAAATCCCTGGCCGGTTCCGGGCCCCCTAAAGGGGCGCAGCTGGTCGGGTTTTTTCCTGGAAAAATTCTTGCTAGCTCGCGGGTATGAAGAACCAATTTGTCCTCGCCTTCCTCGCGCTCAGCGCCTGCAACAGCTCCAGCTTCCAAGGCGCGTCCGGCCATGTGCCGGTCGCGAAGAAGTCCGGCGCCGATGGAAATCCCGCCGTGACGATCGGGCCGCCGGGCAAGAAGCCGCAGCAGCAGCAGATCGAGACGGGCAGCGACGGCACCGTGACCGAGACCTTCGCTCTCGACGCGCCGCGCGGCGCCTTGGACCTCGTCTGGGTCATCGACAACTCCGGCTCCATGGGCGACAAGACCGCGAAGGTCCGCAAGAATTTCGAGCGCTTCATGGGGGGCGTCGAATCGACGACGGACCTGCGGGTGATCCTGATGTCGCTGCCCTCCGGCGCGGGCTCGGGCGGCGCGACCGGCGGCCCCACCGGCGGCTTCCCGGGATTCGGCGACCTCGGCATCACGCTCAGCGACGCCGCCAAGGCGAAGGGCCACGTCCAAATCTCCATGAACGTCGGCAGCTACAACCCGATGGCGATGGCCGCGGCGGCGACCTGCCCCAAAGACCAGACGAAGGCGCTCGGCGCGGGCGCCGGCGCGATGGACGCGGGCCTCACGATCTGCGGCAAGGACTTCCACCCGACGCAGGCCAGCGAGGCGACCGCCAACATGACCGCGATGATGCGCAGCTCGTTCGAAGACCCCGAGACCATCGTCGCCTCGGCGGGGGTGTTTCTGCCGTTTTTCCGCGAAGGTGCCCAGCGGGCCTACGTGTTCGTGACCGACGAGGACTCCTTCGTCTTCGAGGGCGCGGCCTTCGCCGAAGCCGTGCGCAAGGCGGATCCGAAAGGCGCGGCGCGGATCTTCGCCTTCCGCGGCGCCAAAGCGAACATGGACGTCAACGCCGGCTTTCCCCCGTCGATCGGCGCGATCGGCGGGCCGACCCTCGCGGATCCCGGGATCCCCGAGTGCGCGGTCTCGTTCGCCGGCAAAGCCTACGACAAAGCGCAGGAAACGCTCGGCGGTCAGATGTTCGACATCTGCGCCGACGACTGGAGCCCGCAGTTCGACGGCCTGAGCAGCACGGTCGCTCAGCTGGCGCGCAACCGCTTCGAGCTCAAGACGTCCGGCTTTAAAAAGGTCGCGGGCATCGAGGTGGACGGCAAAGCCTTGCCGGCGGGCGCCTTCAAGGTCGACGGCCAGGTCGTGACGATCAACGCCACGAACGTTTCCAAGGACGCCAAAACGGTGAAAATCATGCTGGCGACCTGACCCAAGCGGGCTGACGGTCCGCCCGGTAGTTCCAAAATTTCCTTAAAATCAGGGCACATATGACACGCCAAAGACGCAGAGTCCGCCGCCCACACCGAGCGAGATCGGCACCGACCAGGCCGCCGCCATCCAACCGGCGCGCGCGTTGCCGAGGAGCGGGCCGGTCATGTAGCTGATCATCTCGGCGCCGGCCAGGCGGCCGCGCATCTCGTTCGGGATCGTCTCGTTCCAGATCACCATGCGAAACAGGCCGCTCAGCATGTCGGCGGCGCCGGCCAGCGCGAGCAGGACGGCCGCCACCGGCAGGGACTGCGCGAAGCCGAGGCCGGCCATCGCCACGCCCCAGAGGCCCGCGGCGATGACGACGGCGGCGCCGCGGCGCTTCACGGCCCGGGTCCAGCCGCTCACGGCGCTCATCGCCAGGGCGCCTGGTAGGGGATGGCCACGTACGTCATCATACTGCCGAAGTACGAGACGGCCTGGCCGAAGAAGAGGAGCCGGAAGTCGCGGTACTTTCGTAACGGCGACAGGTCAATCCACACAGAACACCACCCGCTCCGCTCCCCGTTCACCACTTCAATTTGTAGGTCGCCCAGCCGTCGGCGTCCTGACCGGCGGCCTCGACGAGCGCGCCGACCTCGGCGCTCCGGTCCGCCGCGACGGCGCCGGTCCGGAAGACGACGTTCGTCGCGCCGGCCACCGGCAGGATATGCCAGTTCGCGGCGACCCGCACGGCGACGATGCCGGCGCGGCTCTCGACGTAATCGCGCAGCGCCTCGCGGCTCTCGCGGCCCGGGTCCAGCACGGTGTTCGAGCCGTCGAGACCCGGGAAGAAGCCGCCGCCGCCGGCGCGGTAGTTGTTCGTGACGACGAGGAACGAGGCGGTCGGGTCGATCGGCTGGCCCAGGTACTTGAGGTTGACGATGCGGTGCGCGGCGGCGTTCAGGACTTTGCCGTCTTTGCCGAAGCGCGCCGGCTGCGTCACGTCGATCTCGTAGTCGACGCCGGCGAACTGGTCGAAGTTGTAGGCGGGGAAGGCGCCGTTGATGAGGTCCTGCTTGTCCGCCGAGCCCGGCGTGACCTTCTTGAACGCGCCGGCGGCCATCTCGAGCCAGTCGGCGACGCCGGCGCCGGTGACTTTCACGACGCGCACGGTGTTCGGGTACACGTAGAGGTCGGCGACGCTGCGCAGCGTCATCTTGCCGGCCGGGACGTCGGTGAAATTCGTCGGGCTGCCGCCGGCCTTGAGCGGCGCCGAGGCCGAAAGGAGCGGCAGGCCGCGCAGCGCCGCGGTGGCGTCGCCGCCCTCGTCGAGCGCTTTTCTCGCGAACCAGAGCTGCGCGTCGTTCACGAGCCCGACGGCCGAGCTCGGCGCGATCTGCGAGAAGTAGGAGTGGATCGGGGTTTCAGTCGCGCCGACCTCGGTCTCCAGGTACCGGAGCGTCGCGGTGTGGTCGTCCTTGATCGCGTCGCGGATGTCTTCGGCGACGGCGTCGGCGGCGACATTCGCCGGGTCCTTGATGGGCAGGGCTTTCGCCTTGCCGCTCACCACGTGCCAGTGGCCGGCCGACTTCTGCAAGCTGAGGTCGACGACGCCGACATGGCTGCCCCAGGCACCGGCCATCACGGTCGGGATGTGGTTGATGGTGCCGTTGTCCAAGTCGGTCTGGTCTTTCGGGAGGCTTTCGTACGCGGCGCCGGGGAAGACCTGGTGGGAGTGGCCGCAGAGGATCGCGTCGATGCCGGGAACGAGCGTCGCCAGGTGGTAAACGGCGTTCTCGTCGTTGCCGGCGCGCGGCGCGGCGCTGATGCCGGAGTGCGGGACGGCGATGATGACGTCGGCGCCTTCGGCCTTCATCCGGGGGACGAGGGCCGTGGCGGTATCGACGATGTCGCGAGCCGTGAGCTTGCCGGTGAGGTTGCTGCGGTCCCAGGCCATGACCTGCGGCGGGGCGAAGCCGATCACGCCGACGACGATCTTCTCGTCCTTGCCGTCGTCGGTCTTGATCGTCCGCTCGAGGAGGACGTAGGGCTGAAGCCAGGTCGAGTCGTTGTCGGGGTTGGCGTCGCCGTCGTCGCGGTAGACGTTGGCGTTAACGTATGGGAACTTCGCGCCCGTCAGTGTCGCCTCGAGGAAGTCGAGGCCGTAGTTGAACTCGTGGTTACCGATATTGGCGGCGTCGTACCCGAGGAGATTCATCGCCTTGTAGACCGTGTGCAGGTCCT
>JAYVWD010000007.1:0-1818 GCA_043786345.1 Pseudomonadota bacterium | reverse complement strand
AACTTCAAGTCCTACGCAAGGTTGATTCCAGGGGGCCACGAGGCCCCCTTTTTCACCTCACCAGTCGAGCTTCTTTCCGTCGCGGAAGAACCCGCCGTTCGGCCCGTCGACTTCGAGCGTGGCCGCCCATGCGATGCCCTTCGCGCCGTCTTCGACGCTGCGCTGCGCCGAAGGCCCGCCCATGTCCGTGCGCACCCACCCGGGGCACACGGCGTTGACTTTGGCGCCGGTGCCTTCCAGCTCGACCGCGAACAGCCGGGTCACGGCGTTCAAGGCCGTCTTCGAAAGGCGATAGGCCGCCGCGCCGGACGCCATGGCGCTCAGCTGCCCCATGCCGCCCGAGACGTTGACGATGCGCGCCGCCGCGCTCTTCGAAAGGAGCGGCAGGAAGGCCTGCGTCGCCCGCAAGGGCCCCCTGCATCCGGATGCTCAATGCCGGGCGCGTGGACCTCGTGGTCGAGAGCGACGCCGTCTTCTGGCCGACGGTCGAGCGCCTCTATGGCGGCGACCGGAGCGCCTTCGAGGCCCTCGACTACGTCGTGTCGCAGAACCGGCTCTTTTTCATCGTTCCCCGCAATCACCCGTAAGCGGCGCGGACCCTCCAGGTCTTCAACGCCGGACTGCGCCTGCTCAAGGCGACTGGCGAGCTCCCGCTCCTCGACGACGCGGCCGGCGCCGACTAAGGTCCGCGCGTGAAGATCTGCGTGCCGTACATGCCGAAGCCTGCGGCGTCCCAGGCGATGCCGACGCCGAGGGTCCCATACGGTCCGAGCATGTTCGCGCGGTGGCCGGGCGAGTTGCGCCAGAGGTCGTAGATCCCGCGCGCCGAGGCGAGCTCGTCCTGGGTGCGACCGCCCTGCATCGCGCAGTTCTCGGCGGCGACCGGGACGTCGGTGCCGAACATGCTTTTATACAAGGCATGGCGCTGCTCGGGGAAACCCGAGTGGCTGATGGTGCCGGCGCGCGCCTGCTCGGCCGACCAGGAGCGGGCGACGAACGAGAGCTTCGGGTCGAGCACGAGCGGCGGGAGGCTCGTCTGCGCGCGCAGCTCGTTGGTGAGGCGCAGCACCTCGGCCTCGATCCGGCAGGACGGCTGGTCGCCCCGGATGCATGCCGCGGCGGCGCCGGCGGGGGGCGCGGCGGTCGCGTCGGCGCTCGCGCCGGCGCCCGAGCCGCCCGCGTCGTCGCCGTCTCGGCCGCAGCCGAAGACGAGCTGAGCGGCCAGCAGGATGATGCTGATGATCGGTTTCACGGGGCGACGTCCTCCACACGGGAGGATTCGGCGGCCCGCAAGCGGGGCGGGGTTGAAAGCGATTTAACGGAGGCTATTCAAGTGCTTGCCACGGTGAAAAAGCGCCGTGGCGCGGGCGCCCGGGGCACCCGCCCGCGATTTCCTCAGGGGCTGACGACATCGTCGGCCGACTTGACGTAGATTTGGGCGTTCGCCTGCTCGGAGGAGACGACGTTGAGGCGGCCTTTCACGGTCACCTTGATCGACTCCTTCTTCCAGAAGTTGCGCACGACTTGCGCCTCTTCGGGCGCGGCGTTCCAGGCCGCCTTCGCCTTGTCGGAGACGCTCTGGAAGATGGCGCCGAACTGGTCCTCGTCCTCGGTGTCGGGGAAGAGGGTGAAGTTGCGGCCGATGCCGTTCGCGTCCACCACGCGGACCGCGTAGACGTCGACCGAGATCGCCGGGCTCTTGTTGAACTTCACGAGGTAGCCGGTGACCGTTTTCTCGAGGCCGTGGCAGTTTTGCATCGGGTCGATCACCTGGAGCGCCGGCGCGGCGGCGGCGTCGAGCTCGAAGTGCGGCGGGCC
>JAYVWD010000006.1:0-5316 GCA_043786345.1 Pseudomonadota bacterium | reverse complement strand
CTTTCCGGCGCAGGTCACGATCCGCAATCTGGACAGCAACTCCACGCAGGCTTTCACGATGAAGGCGGCGAGCCGCGTCGTGCAGCTCGACAGCGGCCGGTATCAGGTCCGCGTCGAGCGCAAGGGCGAGACCAAGGAACGCGAGCTCAACCTCACGGGGGCGCAGGGACAGCTGACGTTTACGGCGGACTTCAAAGGCGAATGATGCAGACGGCGCGCAACAACCGAAGCAAGACCGCGAGGAGCCCAGCGCTCACCGCGCCTCTTCTTTGGCTCGTCGTGCTCGCGCTGGCGCTGCCGCCGACCTACGTCGCCGAGTCCATCCTCTGGGCGGACAAGGCCTACGGCCAGACCTTCGACGCCGGCTACAAGAAGTACCAAAAGGGCGACTTTAAGGGCGCCGAGAAGGCGCTGCTGGACGCGCTCAAGACCAAGCTGTCGCGCGACGACCAGATCAAGACCTTTAAGCTGCTCGGCATCTGCCAGTTCAACCTCAACAACAGCAACGGCTCGGCGGCGAGCTTCCGCAAGGCCCTCGCGCTCAACCCGAACCTCGCGATCACCGACGCCGAAGCGATCGTGCCCGAGGTCATCCCCTTCTTCAACAAGGTGAAAGCCGCGAAGCCGCCGGCCTCGGCCGCGCCGACCGGCCAGCAGAAGGTCGCCGTCAAGCCCGCCGCCAAGACCGGTAAGAACGCGCCCAAAGGCGCCGCGCCCGACAAGGGCCCGGGCCAAGGCGCGCCGCTGGCGCCCGGCGCCGGCGTCAACGCCGCCGGCAAATCCAAAGAGGTCAAGCGCACGACGCTGACCGTGAAGTCGACGACGCCCGGCGCCAAGGTCTGGATCGACGGCCTGATCAAGGGCGACGTCAACGAGTCGCTCGACATGGACGCGGGGCCGACGATCGTCGAGGTCCAGCTCAAGGGTTACATCACCAAAAAAATCACCACCGACATCGTGAAGAACCGCGAGAACTCGATCACCGCGGACCTCGAGAAGCCGAAGCCCAAGCCGAAGCCCAAGCCGAAGCCCAAGCCGAGGCCCAAGCCGAAGGGCGGCGGCGAGAACCTCGCGATGAACGAGAATCCGGACCCGAACGCGGATCCGGGCATGGACCCCGGCGCGGGGGGGAACCCCAAGGGGAAGGCCAACTTCAAAGGCAAGGGCAAGGGCAAGGGCAAGGGCAGGAAGGGGAAGAAGGGTAAAAGAGGCGGCAAGAACGACATGTTCGCGCCCGATCCGGGCGACGACCAGTTCTACGAGGGCAACCAGGGCGGCGGCCGCAACCAAAACCGCATGGCCCAGCAGGGTCCGAATGCGGCGCAGCAATTCCAAATGGAAAGCGGCGGCGGCGGCTATCCGCAGCAGGGCGGCTATCCGCAGCAGGGCGGCTATCCGCCGCAGATGGGCTATGCGCCGCCGCCGCAGATGTACTACGCGCCGCCGCCGCCGCAGATGTATTACGCGCCGCCCGCCGCGCCGCCGCCGCCGCCCGTCGACAACTACGGCGGCGACCCGTATGCGCAGGGCGGGGGCGGCGTTCCGGGCGATCCCGCCGGCGCCAATGGCGGCGTGCCGCCCGGCGATCCCGCCGATCCCGGCGGCGGCGACGCGCCGATGGGCGGCGACCGGCCGACCAAGTGCAGCAAAGGCAACATCATGATCTCGCTCCTGCCCTTCGGCGCGGGCCAGTTCCAAAACTGCAACCTCCTCTTCGGCGTCGTCTTCGCGGGCGCCGAGGCCGGCGCGCTCTACTTCTGGTTCAGCAAGAAGAAGGAGGCGGACGACGCCGTCATCGCGATCAACACCTATCAGCAGCAGTACACGGCGGCCGGCAAGGAGGTGCAGCACACGCCGGAAGACGACGACAAGGAGAAGGCCTACGTCGCCCAGGTCGCCACCTACGTCGACGGCGCCCGCAAGACCTCGAATCTCGCGCTCTACGGCTTCATCGGCCTCTGGATCGTCGGCGTCGGCGAGGCGATCCTCAACGCGCCGGCCGCCGACGCCCGCGGCAGCAAGGGCAAGAAAAAGAAGGCCCGCAAGTACTCCGGCTTCTCGCAGGTGGCCCCGGCCACGCCCGAGGATTCGCCGCACGTCGCCAGCGCTTACGAACCCCACCTGGAGTTCGGCCCGACGCTGACGCCGGTCTACGATCCCCAGGCGGCGCGGTTCGCCCCGCAGGCGGCGTTTGAACTGAAGCTCAACTTCTGAGATGCTCTCGCCATGACGGCGGAAGAGCTTCTCAAAGCGTTTTGCGTGGGCCTGACCGGCGGGATCGCCACCGGCAAATCCACGGTCGCGCGGGTCCTCGCGGCGCGCGGTTTCGTCGTGCTCGACGCCGATGCGCTCGCGCGCACGGTCACGGCGAAGGGCTCGCCGGGGCTCGCCGAGATCCTGGCGGCTTTCGGGCCGGAGATGCTCACCGGCGACGGCGAGCTCGACCGGAAGCGGCTCGGGGCGCACGTCTTTCAGGACCCCGCGCGGCGGCAACGCCTCGAGGGCATCACCCATCCCCGCATCCGGCAGGCGCTCACCGCCGCGCTCGGGGCGCGCGGGCTGCTGGCGGCGCCGCAGCTCTTCTTCTATGAGGCGGCGCTGCTGGTCGAGACCCGCTCCCACGATCGCTTCAGGAGCCTTTGGGTGACCTCCTGCCCTCGCGACGTGCAGCTGGCGCGGCTCGTTGCCCGCGACGGCCGCTCGCCCGACGAGGCCGGGCGCCTGCTCGCCGCCCAGATGCCGACGGCGGCGAAGCTCGCGGCGGCCGACCAGGTCCTGGATACCGGCGGAACCTTGGCCCAGGTCGAGGCTCAGGTGGACCGGGCGCTGGCGGCCGAGCTCGCCAGGTTGCGCCCCACAAACCCTTGAAACATCACAAAAAAGACTTGTTCGCCACGGAGGCCTCCTCTTTAATGCAGGGAGCCACCCAGCCGGAGGATTCCGCAGTATGACGATAGACCGCTCGGCCGCGCGCCAAGATGCCGTCGCCCAGGCCGGGGCCCGCCGCCCCCGCCGCTTCGAGCGCCCGACGGGCACCGACGGCGCGCCGATGCGCACCTCGGAATATTTCGGCTCGCTGACCTTCAACTTCGAGCTGATGGAGCGCGTGCTGCCCGCGGCCGACGTGCAGACGATGCGCGAGCACGCGACGGCCAAGGAGCCGCTCGCCCGCGCCCTCGCCGACAAGGTCGCCGCCGCCGTCAAGGAATGGGCCCTCGGCCAGGGCGCGACGCACTATTGCCACTGGTTCCAGCCGCAGACGGGCTCGACGGCCGAGAAGCACGACTCCTTCTTTTCCTTCGACCGCGGCGGCATGGGGCTCGAGGCCTTCACCGGCGCCCAGCTCGTCCAGGGCGAGCCCGACGCCTCGAGCTTCCCCTCGGGCGGCATGCGCGCCACCTTCGAGGCGCGCGGTTATACCGCCTGGGACTCCTCCTCACCGATGTTTCTGATGGCCACCGAGAGCGGACTAACTCTATGTATTCCCTCGGTTTTTTGTAGCTACAGCGGCGACGCCCTGGATGAAAAGACGCCGCTCCTGCGCTCGCTCGCCGCGGTGAGCGAGGCCGCCGTCGCCTCCCTCAAGCTCCTCGGCCACGACTCAAAGCACGTCGTCGCCACGGCCGGCCCGGAGCAGGAATACTTTCTGGTCGACGAGGCCCTCCACAACCTCCGCCCGGACCTGGTGCTCGCGGGGCGCACGCTCTTCGGCAAGACGCCGGCGCGCCATCAGCAGCTCGAGGACCATTACTTCGGCTCCATCAAGCCGCGCGCCCTCAACTTCATGATGGAATGCGATTACGAGCTCTACCGCCTGGGCGTCCCGATCAAGACCCGGCACAACGAGGTGGCGCCGTCCCAGTACGAGTTCGCGCCGATCTTCGAGACCGCCAACGTCGCCGCGGACCACAACCAGCTGATGATGGAGGTGATCAAGTCGGTCGCGCGCCGCCACCACTTCGTCGCGCTCTTCCACGAGAAGCCGTACGCCGGCATCAACGGCTCGGGCAAGCACGTCAACTGGTCGCTCGCCGACGCCAGCGGCCACAACCTCCTCGAGCCGGGCGACAAACCGCACGACAACATCCGCTTCCTCTTCTTCCTGTCGGCGACCGTCAAGGCCGTCCACGACCATGCCAAACTCCTGCGCATGGCGATCGCAACCCCTGGAAACGACTTCCGTCTCGGCGCTAACGAGGCGCCGCCGGCGATTATCAGCGTCTTCCTCGGCGAGACCCTGCACGATATCTTCGAGCGCCTCGTCCAGGGCCCGACGGCGGCCGCGGCGACCGAGCGCCAAAGCCGCATCAACCTCGACCTGGCCAAGGTCCCGCTGATCCATAGGGACAATACCGACCGCAACCGCACCTCGCCGTTCGCGTTCACGGGCAACAAGTTCGAGTTCCGCGCCGTCGGCGCCTCGGCGAGCATCAGCCTGCCGCTGGTCATGGTGAACGCCGCCGTCGCGACGGCCCTGCGCGCGATGAACGAGCGCCTCCTCAAGATGTCGGGAGGGTCCCGGCCGAGCGACGAGCAGGTTCTCGAGCTCATCATGCAGGTCG
This sequence comes from Pseudomonadota bacterium, assembly GCA_043786345.1. GTDB lineage: Bacteria > Bdellovibrionota_B > Oligoflexia > Oligoflexales > CAIYRB01 > JANOTL01. The sequence continues at coordinate 754 of JAYVWD010000006.1, read as the reverse complement.
TCAAAGAGACGAAGAAGATCCGCTTCGAGGGCGACAACTACTCGGCCGACTGGCACAAAGAGGCCGAGGCGCGCGGGCTGCCGAACCTCCGGACGACGCCCGAGGCCCTCAGGATCCTCAAAGAGGACGGCACGCAGGAGCTCCTGAGCGCGCTCGGCATCATGTCACCCGGCGAGGCCAAGGCGCGCTATAACGTCCGGCTCGAGCGCTTCAACAAGACCCGGCTGATCGAGCTCGAGACCCTCCTCGAGCTGCTGTCGACCCAGGTCCTGCCGACCGCATTCGCCTACCAGGCGCAGGTGGCCGGCTCGCTCGCGGCGCTCAAGGGGGCGGGCATTCCGCCGGTCAAAACCCAGGAGGAGGCGCTCCAGGTCGTCGCGGCGCTCACCGGGAGCCTGATCGCGGCAAAGGGGCGGCTTTCGACCTTCATCGAGCGGGCCGGCGCCACGCACGACGAGGAGGCGCAAGGCGCGCTGCTCGCCGGCGACGGCATGCAGCTGATGAGCGACGTGCGCGGGCTCTGCAACGACACGGAGGCGCTCGTCGATGACGCCTTGTGGGCGTTGCCGAAGTACCGCGAAATCCTGTACCTCCTGTGACCAAACGCGGGAAAAAGGGCGGCGGGAAGAAGTCTGGCGGCCGATCCGGCGGCGGCGGGCGGCCTGCGGGCGGCGCCGGCGGCGGCGGCAGCGCGGGCGGAGGGGGCAGCGGCAGCCGGTCGGGCAGCGGCACGGGCGGCGGCAGCGGCAGCCGC
>JAYVWD010000005.1:0-6799 GCA_043786345.1 Pseudomonadota bacterium | reverse complement strand
CTTTTTGCCGCCGAGCCGGACCTCGCCGGCGCTGGCATCGAGGTTGCCGGTGACGATCTGGAAGAGCGTCGTCTTGCCCGCCCCGTTTTTGCCGAGGAGCGCCAGGGTCTCGCCCGCCTTGACCTCGAGGTCGAGGGGGCCGAGCTTGAAGCCTTCGCCGTAGGTTTTCGCGAGTTTTTCGGTGCGCAGCATATCAGGCTCTGTAAAAGCGGCCGGCCTGGGTCTTCAGGGCATAGTGCCTGAGGACGAGGAGCAGCATCAAACTCAACCAATGGGCGAAGACCGCCGTGCCGAGAAATAGGCCGACGATCACGATCAGCATCACGTTCACCGCCGGGCGCCGGCCGTCGATCTGGAGCAGCAGGAGCGGCGCGACGAGGGGCGGGATCCAGGCGCAGGCGGCGGCCTTGAGGGCCTCGAGGGGCCCGGCGAACGGGGCGGTGGCGACGAAGGCCAGGACCGCATAAGCGCCCCCGAGCAAGGCCCCGACCTTTTGATAGGCGCCGATGAACTCGTCGTGCGCCACGCCGAAGGCGCGCTCGGTCCACGCCGTCGCCAGATCCTCGGCCATCTGGAAGGCGAGGGTGGTCGCGGCCAGCATGCCGGCGGCCAGACACGCGGCGGCGCCGACGAACGGCGGCGCGCCGCGGAAAGAAGCCCAGGCGGCGAGCGCGACGAAGCCGGCGGCGAGCCCCATGCACACGCGCGCCGGCCGGTTGCCGAAGAGGATCTGCCGGATCCGCCAGGCGGCGACGGGCCCCAAAAACCGCTCGAAAATCACCAGATCCCGCCCGCCGGCCCGCGCCGGCCGCGCGCCGTGGCCGGGCCGGGCCGGGACGAAGGAAAGGAGGCTGGAAGCCGCGAGCATCCCGAGCTCGAGGGCCAGGCGCGAGGGAAGCCCGGCCGGAACTTTCAGATAGCGGATCGAGCCGTACCAGGCGAGGCCGTGCACGAGCACCACGATCGTCACGCCGCGCACCAGCAAGAACGCCGTCACCACCCCCGGCTCCTCGCCGAGCGCCCGCGCCATCCGCGCGAAGCCGCGCTCGGAGGTCCGCTCCGTCCGCAGCGACCGCGCCGCGATGGCGGTCCCGAGCATGAGAACGGCCGCCGCGCCGACCTCGGCGAACCGGTCCCGCATCGGCTTGGACAGCGCCGAGACCTGGACGTTCAGAAAATCATTGAAGACGTAGAGAAACGTCGCGAACAGCACGGCGCTCGCGATCAGCACCGTCAGCTCGCGCCCGAAATCGAGCCGCACGCGGCTTATCCAGGCCCTAAGGTCCGCCGTGTAAAGAGCCAGTGATCGAGCCGTCGAGCCGGAAGCCATCTGCCTGCTTTCACTCCCGTTCGAGCCTTTACAAGGGGCGCCCGATCTCCTAGTGTGAGCTTCACGATCCTACACAGATTTGGGGGTTGACGACATGAATTCCCTGCGCGCCCTGGCGCTCTCGTTCACGTTCGCCGCCGCGCCGGCCTTGGCCGAAGGTCCCGGCATGGCCATGCACGGCAGTCCGAAGTACATTCCGGGCGCGTTCCACGCCTACGAATACGCCAACCCCGACGCCCCCAAGGGCGGGACGGTGAGCATCGGCGCCGAGGGCGGCTTCGACACCCTCAACCCGTTCTCGGTCAAGGGCGACGCCGCCGCCAACATCGAGGCCTTCGTCTTCCAGACGCTCGGCGCCGAGACCCTGGACGAGCCCTTCTCCCAGTATCCGATGATCGCCGAGAGCTTCGAGCTCGCCCCCGACAAGCTGTCGATGGTCGTGAAACTCCGCAAGGAGGCGAAGTTCGCCGACGGCAAGCCCGTCACCGCCGACGACGTCGTCTTCAGCTTCGGCGTCTTCCGCTCCGACGCGGTCCTGCCGTTCTATAAGTTCTACTGGCAGGACATCAAGGAATTGATCGCCGTCGACCCGCTGACGGTCAAAATGGTGTTCATCAAGGAAAACCCAGAGCTCGCGCTCATCGCGACCCAGCTCCCGGTGCTCCCGAAGCACATTTACGGCAAGGGCGTCTTCGGCAAGGACTTCACCGACAAGGCCATCGGCTCCGGCCCCTACGTCATCAAGGATTTCAAGCGCGACTCCTACGTCACCTTCAAGCGCAACCCGGACTTCTGGGGCAAGGACCTCCCGATGTTCAAGGGCCGCTACAACTTCGACGAGATCACGGTCAAGTACTTCAAGGACCCGACGGCCGAGATCGAGGCCTTCAAGAAGGGCGACTTCGACATGTACTGGGTCAACGGCTCCAAGGTCTGGGCCCTGGACCTGGTCGGTGAGAAGTTCGACACGCTCAAGTACATCAAGAAGGAGCTCTGGCCCCACAGCAACGACCAGGGCTCGCAGGGCTTCGTCTTCAACCAGCGCCTCAAGATGTTTCAGGACATCAAGGTCCGCGAGGCGATGGCGCTGGCCTTCGACTTCGACTGGTCGAACAAAAACCTCTTCTACGGGCAGTACACCGAGAGCCGGAGCTTCTTCGAGAACTCCCCGCTCAAGGCGACCGGGATGCCGACGGCCGCCGAGCTCAAGGTCCTCGAACCCCTCAAGGCCGACCTGCCGCCCGAAGTTTTCACCAAGGAAATCGGGTATCTGGGCAAGGGAATGGACATCAAGGACCGCCTCCGCGAGGCGATGAAGCTCCTTAAGGAGGCCGGCTATGTGATCAAGGACGGCGTCGCGACCGGGCCCGCCGGCCGCCTCGAGTTCAAGTTCCTGATGGACAGCCCCATGTGGCAACGCATCGTCGAGCCCTACGCCCAGAACCTCAAGAAGATCGGCGTCCTGATCACGCTCGAGCAGAAAGAGCAGAGCGTCTACATCAAGCGGGTCGAGGCCCGCGACTTCTCCATGATCGTCCAGACAATCGGCGAATCGCAGTCGCCCGGCAACGAGCAGCGTGACTTCTGGACCCAGAAGGCCGCCGACGAGAACTTCTCGCGGAACTACGGCGGCGTGAAGAACAAAGCCGTGGACATCCTGGTCGACGGGGTCATCTACGCCAAGTCCCGCGAGGAGCTCGAGCTCATGACCAAGTGCCTCGACCGGGCGCTCTACCACCTGCACCCGCTCGTCCACAATTGGCACATCACGAACCACCGGATCGCGTACTGGGACAAATTCTCGAAGGTCCCGGCGCTGCCCAAATTCTACAACTACCGGCAGGAGCTGGAGTTCATGTGGTACGATACGCCCAAGGCCAAAAAGCTGGAGGAGGCAAAGGCTAGGGGCGCGCCTTTGCTGTAAAATCGCATGCAAACTTACATCCTGAAGCGCATCCTCCTGTTCCTGCCGACGCTTCTCGGGGTGATCCTCATCAACTTCGCGATCATCCAGTTCGTCCCGGGCGGCCCGGTCGAGCAGGTGATCGCGAAGTTGCGTCACGGCGGCGGCGCCGGCGGCGGCGAGGTCGCCATGGGCGGCGACAACCGCATGCGCAAGGGCCTGGACGCCGAGCAGATCGCCCAGATCCAGAAGCTCTACGACTTCGACAAGCCGGTGCTCGTCCGCCTCGGCAGCTGGATCGTGAAGCTCTTCACCTTCCAGTTCGGCGAGTCCTACTTCCACCATAAGCAGGTCACCGAGCTGGTCAAGGAGAAGCTCCCGGTCTCGGTGTCGCTCGGCGTCGCCTCGTTCTTTTTGACCTATCTTTTATGCATCCCGCTCGGCATCTCCAAGGCCGTGCGCGAGGGCACGGCCTTCGACCTCGCGACCAGCACCGTCGTCCTCGTCGGCTACTCGATCCCGGGCTTCGTGCTCGGGGTGCTGCTGATCCTGCTTTTCGGGGGCGGGAGCTTCTGGGACGTCTTTCCGATCCGGGGCCTGACCTCCGACAACTTCGCCGACCTGGACAGCTGGGGCCGGATCAAGGACTACGCCTACCACCTCGTCCTGCCGCTCATCTGCCTCAACATCGGCAGCTTCGCCGTCATGACGGCGCTCGTCAAAAACACCGTCATCGAGAACATGAAGCAGCAGTATGCGCTCACCGCCCGCGCCAAGGGTGTGCACGAGCGCTGGGTCCTCTGGAAGCACGTCTTCCGCAACTCGATGATCCCGCTGGTCACCGGGTTCGCCGGCAGCTTCCTCACCATGTTCTTCGGCGGCAGCCTCCTGATCGAGACCCTGTTCTCGCTCGACGGCTTAGGGCTGCTCTCGTTTAACGCCGTCATGGGCCGGGACTATCCGGTCGTCATGGCGAGTCAGTTCTTCTTCTCGCTCCTCTATGTCGTCGGCAACCTGATGAGCGACGTGATGTACGTCATCGTCGACCCGCGCATCGACTTCTCGGCGAAGATCGAATGAAGATCTCGAACCTGACCCGCCGCCGGCTCCGGCTGTTCCAGGCGCAGAAACGCGGGTTTCTGAGCTTCTGGATCCTCGGCACGCTGATCGTCGTCTCGCTCTTCGCCGACGTGCTCTGCAACCAGCGCCCGCTGCTCGTGAAGTGGGGCGGCAACTACTACGTCCCGATCGCCAAGGACTACCCCGAGACCGTCTTCGGCGGCATCTTCGAGACCGAGACGGACTACGCCGACAAGTTCTTCAAGGACGAGGTCGCCAAACCCGGCAACTGGGCGGTCTACCCGCCCGTGCGCTTCGACTACGCCTACGTCGACACGAGCTTGACGACGCCGGCGCCGTCGCCGCCCGACAAGGAGCACCTGCTCGGCACCGACGACCGCTCGCGCGACGTGCTGTCGCGCCTCGTCTACGGCTTTCGCCTGTCGATCGTCTTCGGCGTCTCGCTGGCGGTCTTCGGCTCGATCCTGGGGATCGTGATCGGCTCGATGCAGGGCTACATCGGCGGCTACTTCGACCTGACGTTCCAGCGCTTCGAGGAGATCTGGGCCTCGCAGAACGAGCTCTACCTGCTCATCATCCTGAGCTCCATCTTCGAACCCTCGGTCGCCATCATCTTCGCGCTGCTCTCGCTGTTCGGCTGGATGGGCCTCTCCGCCTACGTGCGCGCCGAGTTCCTGCGGGCCCGGCAGTATGAATACGTGCAGTCCGCGATCGCGCTCGGCTCGGGGCGCCTGCGCGTCATGTGGAAGCACATCCTCCCGAACGCGCTGACGCCGGTGATCACCTTTTTCCCCTTCCGCGTCTCGTCGGGGATCATGGGCCTGACCGCGCTCGACTTCCTGTCGATGGGCGTGCCGCCGCCGACGGCGTCACTCGGCGAGCTGCTCAGCCAGGGCAAGTCGAACCTGGGGAGCTGGTGGATCATCATCTCGGTTTTCGTCGTGATCGTGACGATGATCATGATGCTCAACTTCATCGGCGAGGCCGTACAAAAGGCCTTCGACCCGAAGGCCGCTTTATAGCGGGCTTGGACCGCCGGCATTATGGCGTCTGCACCCAGGTCTCGAGGGACAGGCGCACGAAGGGCGCCGCTTTCGTCGCGAACTGCTGGAAGATCTTGCCCGACAGGTCGTGCCAGTCGGTCCACTCCTTTTGCACACCGCCCTCGAACGCGCCAAAGAGCGGGCCCGTGACCTTGCGCCGGAGCCCGAGCAGGCCGTAGCCGGTGAAGCCCTCGATCCAGCCCTGCGTCTCCAGGTCGAAAGCCATGGGGTATTCGCGGCTCACGGCCTTACCCCCGCCATAGACCTTCCAGTCGCCGCCGTCCGTCTGCCAGCCGAGGATCAGATGGCTCGGGATGGCGCCGTCGATGCTGAGCCCGCTCTTCGTCTCGATCTTGTGGCCGACGAGCAACAGCCACTTGTTGAAGCCGGGGAAGCGCCGGAGGCGGACGAGCACCCGGGTCTCGGCCTCGTCGCTCGGGCTGAACTTCAGGTGGAAGGGCATGTCGTCGTCGGCGATGTCGGCGCCGAGGATGTATTCGCCGAGCGGCTTCGCCTTGCGCGTGGTGCTCAGGTAGCCGTAGCGCTCGACGACGGCGAAGAACTTCGGCGCGCCCTCGGCCGCGTGCGGCAGGAAGACGAGGCCCCAGCCGCCGACGTTGGGGTTGCGCACGTCGACGGTCATCCCGCCTTGGGCGTCCCGGCCGGCGTAGTCGCGCCGCTCCTTGAAGAGGTCGCCTTTGACGAGGAACATCCCGCCCAGAACTTTCGCGGGGATCGGCAGCAGGAGGTTCATCTCGTAGCGGCGCCGGGCCACCGCCAGATCGGTGGGTTTCGTACCCTTGTCGCCGCCCCCGACGGCCGTGCCACCGTCCTGCTCGACGGTGAGCGCCGGGCCTTTGGCGGTCTTGGCCGCGGCGGCGCCGGGGGCCGCCAGGAGCCCGATAAAAAGCGACTCAATCAGGGAATTTCGCACGGAATTTTTATTCATGCGGCCATAGTAGGCCAGTCCGCGGGCGGGCGGCTAGTTGGTATTTCGAATGCCCCTCAGGCGCGAAGCTTCGCCCAATCGAGCCGCTCGAGCGTCTCGGCGAGCGCGTCTACGTCCCCGGTCGTGTTGAACCACGCGCACGACACCCGCAACAGCGGCGTCCCGTCCCGCAGGTGCGGAAACGCGACCTCGAACTGCTCCGCCTGGCGGAAATGGGCCCAGGCCCGGTCGGCCAGGAACCCGCCGGCCGCCGTCACCACCGCGGGCGCCTTGAAGGACACCATGCAGGTCGCGAGCTCCGGATGGGCGGGGCTCGCCGGCAGAAACCCCAGCGGCGCGCTCGCGAGCCGGTTGCGCGCGTAGATGGTGAGGGGGAGGGTGCGCCGGTCCACCTCCTTAAGGGGAACCTCGCCCAGAAACCGCAGGACCTCGGGGATGACGACGAACGGCACGAGGTCCCGCGTGCCCTGGTATTCATGGCTCAGGCACCAGCG
>JAYVWD010000004.1:0-5562 GCA_043786345.1 Pseudomonadota bacterium | reverse complement strand
GGCTCGTTCATCGCCGGCTCCCTGTTCGACATCGCCACCCTCGGGCGGATCGATTCCCGCGCGAGCCTCATCCAGCAGGCGGTCTACCTGCTCGTGATCCTGGGGCTGTTGAGCGCCGAGGTGCGCGAGGGCCGGGCCAAGATCGAGGTGAACCACCCGTTCCTCGCGAAGATCTGGCACTACCGCGAGGAGGCGATGCACTTCCTCCTCGGCGGCCTGCTCAGCTCGTTCACGCTCTTCTATTTCCGCAGCAGCTCCTTCGTGGGCTCCTTCGTCTTCTTCGTCATCATCGCCGGCTGCCTCGTCGGCAACGAATTCGCCGTCGTCCGCAAGCTCGGGCTGGCGCTCCGCACCGTGCTGTTTTCCATCTGCGTCACGTCGTACCTGTTCTGCGTCGTCCCCATCGTCTGGCATTCGATCGGGTTCTGGCCGTTCCTGGCGTCATTGAGCCTCTCCGGCGCCGGCTTCGCGGCGGTTTATGGGCTCCTCCTCGTGAAGCTCAACGAGCCGGGCGTGCTCCGGCGGCAGGTCGTGCTCCCCTACGCCGGGGTGCTCGTGGCGTTCCTCGGGCTCTACCTGCTCAAGCTCGTGCCGCCGATCCCGCTCTCGCTCACGCACATCGGCATCTACCGCGGCGTCGAGCGCGTGCCGGGCGGCTACAAGATCTCCTACGCCAAGCCGTTTTGGCGGTTTTGGGAGACCGGCGACCAGACCTTCCGGTACCGCAAGGGCGAGCGGATCTACTGCTTCTTCAGCGTCTTCTCGCCGGGCGGATTCCGAGACAGCGTCAAGGTGCGTTGGCTTCACAAGGACGAGAAGCACGGCTGGCAGCCCTCCGACGCGGTGCCCGTGGCGATCGCGGGCGGCCGCGACGAGGGCTGGCGCGGCTTCGCCTACAAGGCGAATTACCAGCCCGGCGACTGGCAGGTCCGGATCGAGACGAAGGATGAGCGCGAGATCGGTCGGATTTACCTTTACGTCGAGCCCGACGCCGACGAATCCGCCGTGCGAGAGATCCAGGAAAAAATTATCTGAGGGCGCGGTTCACCACTTCAGGCTTTGAACCGAGTCCCCTGAGGTGCTGGCGCTGCCGGACGGCGGCGTCACGGGCTTCGCTTCAGGACCCGCGATTCCGGTGACTCCCGCGGACGCCGCCGGCTTCGTGGCCGTGTCGGCCTTCGCCTCGGGCACGACGATCTTCGTGGCCGCGGCGGCCGCCGCCTTCGCCGCATCGAGCCCGGCCCGCGCCTTGTCGGCGATGCTCCGGCTGGCCCGGCCGGCCGGCACGACGCGCGTCCGGACCTGGGCGCCTTCGGCGATCTGGAGGTCGCCGTCGTCCTTGTGGTCCTGATCGAGCCGCGCGACCCATTTGATCACGCGCGTGAAGTCCGCGAAGCGCGTGAAGCGCCCCTCGGCCCCGAGGAACACCATCCCGATCGAGCGCTTCTCCGGCAGACGCGCCGCGATCGCGAGGCAATAGCGGGCCGGGTCGGTGTAGCCGGTCTTGCCGCCAAGGATCTCGAAGGTTTCCTTGCCGAGCATGCGGTCGGTGTTGCGGATCTTGATCTTCCGCGTCGCCGTGCCTTTGTGCGCCGTGATCTCGAACTCCTTGGTGCCCATGATCGTCGCGATCTCGGGGACCTTGATCGCTTCCTTGAGGATGACCATGATCTCGCGCGCCGTCGACACGTTCTCCTGGCTCAGGCCGGTCGGCTCGCGGAAGAAGGTGTGCGTCAGGCCCAGCGTGCGCGCCTTCTCGGTCATGCGCTCGCCGAGCTGGGCGGGCGTCAGGCCGCAGGCTTCGCCGAGCGCCGGCAGCGCGCGGTTGTCGGAGCGCATGAGCGCGGCATAGAGCAGGTCCCGGTGCGTGAACTGCCAGCCGGTGCTGAGCTTGGTCTTGTCGCCGCCCTTGGCCGCGTCGCGGTTGGCCGTCGACATCTCGTGCAGCTCGTCCCATTTCAGGCTGCAGGTCGTCGAGATCACGATGGCGCTCATCATCTTGGACAGGCTGGCGAGGGGCCGCACCACGTCCGGATCCTTCTCATAAAGAAGCGAGCCATCGGCGAGGTCGATGACGTAAGCGGTCGTCGAGAGGATGTTCGGCAGGCCCTCCCGGGTGAAATCGGCGTTGGCACGGGTCCGGCCGCGCGCCACGGCCGCCGGTGACGCCCCGAGGATGGCCAGCAATGATGTGAAAATTGCCAGCAAAGTCTTGTACTTCAAGGTTTGCTCCGGGTACGCTCGTAGGTTCGGGGTCAGGATGCTGCCAGTATAATCGCGACGAGGTCCCCTTTGCGAGCGAAACCCTTGCCCCGCCTGGCCCCCCGCACCGTCGGGCTCGTCGAAATCGTGCTTTCCGGCGTCGGCTTCGGACTGCTCGGCGTCTTCGGAAAAGCGGCCTTCGCCGCGGGCTTGACGGCGGGTGAGAATCTAAGCCTCCGCTTCCTCCTGTCGAGCGCGCTTCTCCTGGCGGGCCTCGCCGCCTTCGACCGCCCTGCGCTGCGCCTCGGCTGGCGGACGACCTTGCGCTGCGCCGCCCTGGGCGTCTTCGGCTACGCCGTCTTTTCCAGCTTTTTTTTCGCCGCGCTGCGCGGGCTTTCGGCCTCGCTGACCGTCCTGCTCCTCTACACGTATCCGGTTATCGTGACGGTGCTCGCGCGGCTCGCGTTCAAGCAGCGCCTGTCGCGGCGCAACATGGCGGCGCTGCCGCTCGTGATGATCGGCCTGGTCTGCCTCGTGTCCGCCGACCTCTCGGCGAAGGACCCGGTCTACCTGTTCTACGGCCTCGGCGCCGCGGTCCTCTACAGCGTCTACATCCTCGTCTCGAGCCGCGTTTTAGCCGACGCCTCGCCGGTCGCGAGCGTCGCGGTGATCCAGGCGTTCGCCGGGCTCGCGCTCGCCGCGATCAACCTGCACGACGGCCCGCGCCTCGTCTTGATCGTGCGCGCGGCGTGGCCGATCCTCCTCGCGATGACGGTCCTCTGCACGGCGGCGCCGATGGTGCTCTTCATCAGCGGCCTGCAGAAGCTGTCCTCGCCCGAGGTCTCGCTGCTCAGCACGACCGAGCCGGTAACCGGCGTCGCCCTCGCCACCATCCTCCTGCACGAGCAATTCACCGGGATCCAGTGGCTCGGCGCCGTCGTGATCATCGGTGCGTTGGTCTACATGGCGAGCGGCAAACGTCCCGCCGCCGTCGTCACCGTCGCCGCGCTCGCCTTGGCTCTGCTGATCGCGCCCCCCGCCGACGCGAAGCCGGCGGCGGCCAAGAAGCACAACGAAAAGCTGAAAAAGAGCGGCCTGCTCGCCCCCGCCGCCGACCCCGAAGACCTGGGCGGCAACAAGGTCGGCCTCCTCTTCGGCCTGGGCTACGACGCCATCGCCTTCGAGGCGGTGAAACCCGCCGTGAGCCTCGACGGGTTCACCGGCTCGGCCCTCGGGACCTTCGAGGTCGGCCTCGGAAAATACGGCCTCCTCCAGCTCGACGGCGGCCTGCACTACCTGACGGTCTCCGGCGAAAACGACACCTCCCGCCTGACCGTCGCGAGCCTGGGCTTGGCGGCCGAGGTCGTGCCGACGGTGGTCGTCGGCGAGTCGCTCCGCTTCGGTTTCCTGCTCGGATACGACTATGGCTTGCTTGGCAGCGCCGAGTTTTCGTCAAAGGGCGAGGGCGCAACGACCCAGCCGATGACGCGGTCGTCGAGGCTGACGCTGGGCGGCCGTTTTCTCTATCAGGTCGACACGTATAAGGCGGTCGGCTTCGATGGGGGGAGCGTTTCCGGCGGGTACAAGCTCAAGGCGGAGAAAAGCGGGGCGGCGCCGCCGCCGGGGATTACGTATACGGGGATGAGTTTGCGGGGGTTGTTCGCTTATTTTTTTTGAGGACCGGGATTTCCTGCCTTGCTGATTCCACGTGTGGCATGCCCATCGCGATAGACGACGCCTGCGCAAACAACAAGCGCGCGGCAAACGCACTGGTTACATGGAAGGCCGCCGGCGCCGCGCCGCCCCGAACGATCAACGCGAGAAAAAAAATGGCGACTTGAACGGGGCTTCCGCGCTATTTTAGGGCGCTGGGAGGCTCCTCGTGATCAGACACTGGCCGGCCGTCATCGTCTTGGCTCTCGCGCCCGCCGCCCCCGCCGCGCCGCCCGATCCGCGCGGCGTCTACGCCACGGTCGGGGGCGCCGTCGGCGGGCACCCGGCTTGGGAAGCGTCCCTGATCCTCGACCCCGCGCTGATCCCGGAGGCCGATCCTTATGAGCACAGGATGGTCGCCGCCGGGCTCGTCCACGGCTGGCTCGTCGACGACGCGCGCGCCGCGACCTACGACGAGGTCGAGCTCGTGCTCATCCAGTTCGCCTCGGCGCACGGCATTCCGGTGCCGATGCTCGAGGCGACCTTGGGCTATGGTGTGCGGCGCGCCGCCGGCGGGCGACCGACCGGCCGCCAGCTGACCCTGGCGATGGGCGCCGTTCCCGCCAGCTTCCTCCTGCCGTTCGCCCGGCGTGTCGTGGACGACGGCCGGCCCGCGGCCTGGCATTACGGCGTCTTCCTGAAGGCGCCGTTGCCGCTGCCGAGCGCGCTCCTGCGCTGGTAGGCCGGGCGGTCCGCCGCGCCCCGCGGCTTCAGGGCTTGGGCAACCGCGACTTGTGCAGCACCGGCGGCGCCGTCAGCGGGTCGTCCGGCCAATGGTGGCGGGGATAGTCGCGGGCCAGCTCGCGCCGGGCCGCGGCATAAGAGCGCTCCCAGAAACCGGCGAGGTCGCTTGTCACCTGGATCGGGCGCCGGTTCGGGGCGGTGACCTGCACCGTGAGCGGCACGCGGCCGTTCATCAACGCCGGCGACGACGACACCCCGAAGAAGTCCTGGATGAACCCCGTGACGTACGGCGGGCGGTCGGTCTCGTAAACGACTTTTAGTTTACGGCCGTTTTTCAGCGTGACGTGGTCGGGCAGCAGCTGGGCGAGCTTCTGCGCGTCGGCATAGGGGAGCTGCTCCTCGATGTAGGCCAGCAGCGAGCGCTCGGCGATCTCGCGGAAGCTGCGCCGTCCGGCGGCGATCCCGGCCTGGAGGAGCTCCAGCATCTCGCCCTCGAAGACCGGATAGGCGTCGCCCTCGCCTTGGTTCCGCAAGATCGCGATCCGGTTGTGGTATTCGGCGAGCTCGGCGCCGTCCTCGAAGGGCTTCGGCCAGCGCTCCGCGAGCTTTCCGCGCAGCAGCTCGTCCACCAGCGGCTGGTCGGCCTCGCCCACCGGCAGGCGCGCCTCGCTCACGACGATCTGGCCGTAGAAGAGCCGCTCCATCACGTCCACCCGCTCGGCCTCGTCGCTCCACACCGTCTCGCGCCGGCGCGCGAGCAGCGGGCCTCCCTGCGCCACCAGCAGGGCGAGGGGGATCTCGGACGCGACCCAGATCGTGATGCTCTGGTCCTTCGACCGGGCCTGCGTCTCCGAGGCGTCGAGCGCCAGGATCAGGTCGGCGTCGCGGACGACCGAGGTCTCGGCGAGCAGGCCGCCGCGCCCCAGGCAGAAGTTGAAGAGCCGCTGCTCGAGCCCGCGCGGC
>JAYVWD010000003.1:0-3506 GCA_043786345.1 Pseudomonadota bacterium | reverse complement strand
CCGAGGGCACGTTCGTTGACGGTAGGCGCAACGCGGACCAGGGTCCTCGCTCCGCGGCTCAGGCAGCATCCGGGCGACGGGCGGTCTCCAGCCAAAAGTCGCACGTGGCACGAACCGCCGCGAGGAACTGGTCGACGTCCATCGGCTTCGTGACGAAGCAGTTGCCGTGGAGATCGAAGACCTGGCGCCCGACTTGACGAGGGCCGCGAGCACCGTGTCGAGGCGCAGCGGTGAAACTCAGCGACAATTCGGCGGACGCCGCGCAGACGCGCCGCTTATTCCGGGGTTCTGCTTGAGGTCGTCCGAACGGGCCTCAAGGCGTGGGCAAGGTCACGACGGTGAACCAGAAATGATCGATGGCTTTAACCACCTGGATGAACTGCTCCATATCGACGGGCTTGGTGACGTAGCAGTTCACGTGCAGGTCGTAGGCGCGCACGACGTCCTCGTCGGCGCGGGAGGTCGTGAGGACGACGACCGGAATGTGGCGCGGCGCGGGGTCCGCCTTGATCTCCATGAGCACCTCGCGCTCAAAGCAATGGCGATGTCTGAGCATGATGTCGCTCCTCTATTCGCGTATTCATGTCAACATCGTCGCCGGCCGGTAGCCGTCGCTCGACGGCGGGGGCGCCACGCCAAGGGGGGCCGTCGGTCGATCGAACGATGCATAAAACGAAGCATGGACCATGTTTTCGCTGCTGAGATCGAGCAGACGGCAAGCCTCTCCAATCAAGACAACTCCCGCTGCACCTCACTTGCACCGGAAGGGATTCAGGGACGGAAACGCGTCCGCTGTCTTCGGCAGTCGGGCGAGGTTGAGCGGCACGTCATCGGGCGCGGAATGAATGTGTCCGTCTGGTGCGCCAAGCCGCTGCCCGAAACTGCCGATGTTCTTTTCGACATCGACGACAAACTCCGGATCAATTACGAAATCAGAGAGCGCGCCGCCCCCGGCGTTGACCCAATAGCGCGCGCCACGATCGGTCTCGATGTAAAACGCGCCCTTTCGCCAGGACCCGGCAGGGGCGAGATCCTCGAATTCGTAATAGTCGGTCGTGCTCAGCCAAGGACGGCCCTGCAACGGGGCGAAATGCACGTCGATGTCACCGTGGGCGTCGTCCGCCGGGAAGTGGTCGAAGCCATAGAAGCGAACGCTGCGAACCGTGCCGTCCAGTCGCTCAGGTAAGACCTTCACATAGAACCGTAGTGCGATCGTCGAAAACGATCCATACGGACTCAGCTCATGAAAGATATGTACCGGGGCGATTTTGTCGACGAAGCCTTCGCAATTCGACGTCAGAACGTCGCGAACAGGAAAACGGAGATCAAGCGCCAGGCGCGTCGACCGATCGAGCGCGATGATCGGGCCGTTTTCGATAGTAGCATCGGAGACTTGCACATCCTCAAGACAAACGTTGTTCCCGACGAACCGCGCATTGAGGAGGTCTTGGGCCCGCAACCGCTCTTCCAGTGGGGCGTCCATCCGCAGGAAAACGTTGTAAGACTGTCCGTCCTCGCCAGAAAAGGCGCCGTCTTCCAATCGTCCGCAAAGCCGCGCCTCGACGCGGCCCGCTTCGTCGGTCACGACGCGAGCACCGACGAGCGGCGCGCCGCCCCAGGCAAGCGCCAGGCCAGCTGCCAGGACTTTGATTTTCAGCATGGAAACTCCTGTTTCGGTCGGGTCGGCCGCCTTCTTGACGCCAAAATCGGGCTCATCTTGGCGAATGCCTCCAATAGTATTCACACCCTCGCTTGGCGTTCCGGCCAGAGCGAGGTGCGTCGCCGAAGCGGCGCTTCAACCGACCTCCGCCGTCCGGCTACATTGCAGCGGACGTGCCAATCGCGAACGCCTTAAGGCGGCGCCGTTCGTGAATCGACCGCGGCTGATTTGGCACAATGCTGCGCGAAATGACCCGGCCTCTTTCGGCAACCAAGCCCTTCATGCGAGCGCCTCGACTGAAGTCATCTGTACGTCGCAAATGGCTGTCCTCTTGCAGGGGGATGGTCATCCTCTTTTCGCACAAGACACTAAACCCGGGGGGTCGAAAGCCATGTCATCAGTCCAAAGAATCGGAATCACCGCGTTTTGTCTGATGTTGCCCGCCGCCTCTGCCCGCGCGGCGAGCTCGATCACGACCACACAGGTCCTCATGCGCCAAAAGCTCGAGAGTGCGCATGGGATCCTGGACGCGCTCGCTCTCGAGGACTTTGGCAAGATCGAGCATCACGCGAAACTTCTCGTGGACGTGAGCCGGGCAACGACGTGGCAAAAGGCAACGGATCCGGACTTCATGCACTACGCCAAGAATTTTCAGGCGTCGGCGGATTTTCTTGCCGAGCAGGCGCGAAAAAAAAACCTTGAGGGAGTTTCAATGGGTTATATCCGCGTCGTAATGGATTGCCTGCAATGTCACACCTTCGTCCGGTCGGGCCGGCCGCAGGAGTGACGCCAGCTCACGGTGCCGCGGGGTCCAGGAACTCGCCGACGGTCAGGAGCGCGCCGCTCTGCCGGTCCCGGATCAAGTATAGGAAGGGGCGGTTCGCGGTAAATTCGACGGGCGTCCCGCCGTCCGTCGTCCCGCGGAGGACGACAGCCGCCGCGGCGCCGACGCTGATTCCGCGCTCGTTCACTTCGACCTTTATAGCGAAAGCGTCCGGAACCTGCGCGAGAGCCCGCCAGGAGCGCGAGATCGAACAGCGCAGATGCCCCCCCGGGGAGCTCACCGCTTTGTCGACGGCTGGCGTCGTCGAGGCGACGGGGGCGTGCGGGAACTATGGTATGGAAAGGAGCGGGAAGCGCGGTCCGCCCCGTTCTCGGTCGACCGCGCGGCGGGATTTTTTGGGGTAAGGTCTAGAACGGGTTTTGGTGAGATCCACGGCGATGCCGGGGCCTCCGCCTCAATGCAAAGAGGATGCCAACGGCATCGTGCATCGAGGACGCGGTCCCCAGCTTCGCATCAGGCCCGGTCGAACGATCGAGGTAGCGCCTGCGGGCGCTCGAAGCGCAAATCGAGGAGGGACGTACGATGTTTCGTGTGGTTGACTCTGTGGTTGAGGCGACCAAGGAAAGAGTGCGACTCGCCGTCAAGGTGAGAACACGCACCATTCTGGAGCCTACATGTCCGCGAGCAACGACCCCTACTTCGGCAAGCTGACCACGCTCGACGCCGCGTTGGCGCGCATCGGTCGGGGCTCCCGGATCGTGACCGCCATGGCGGCCTCGGAGCCGCAGGCCTTTTTCAGCCGCATTCACGAGCGTTGTCGCGACCTCGATGGCGTCTCGCTGCACTGCGCCAACCCTTCACGGCCTTACCCCTGTTTCAAGGACGACGGCCTGCTTGGAAAACTCGATCTACGCGTGATGTTTCTCACCCAGAAAGTGCGGGACGCGCAGGGCCATGGTCGCGTGCACTACGTCCCGCAGCATTTGTCCCAGTGGGTGAAGCATCTTATCCGCTGCGGCCCCATCGACGTCTTCTGGGGTTCATGCACGCCTCCCGACGCAC
>JAYVWD010000002.1:0-3489 GCA_043786345.1 Pseudomonadota bacterium | reverse complement strand
CTTCGCGGCGCTTGTTCTCGGCGACGCCTTCGGCGACCTGGCGAAAGGCCGCGAAGCCCGGGGCGCTGAAGAGCTCCTCGGAAAGGCGCGCGAGCTGGGCCAAATCAGCGGCGCCAAGCACGTCGCGGTAGGGCGCGAGCTCGGCGGCGCTGAAGCCCTTCGCCTTCTGAAACGGCGCCGGCTGCGGGACGTTCGGCGCCGGCAGCTTGGCTTCGTCGCTCAACGCGGCGGTCCCCTGCTGCAGGGGCGCGGCGCCTAGCAGGCTCCAGGCCGTCGCCAGGGTGACGAGCGCGAGGACCCGGCGGGAGCGCCGCGTCTTGGCGGGCTCGGGAAGCGTCGACACAGCACGGCTCATCGTTTTTCTCGGATGAAAAAAGGGCTTGTGACCGTCCCCTCGGAGGGGCCCGTAAAGGTGTCGGCACAGGTGGGTTTACAACTTACCGGAACGGGTTGGCGAGCCCAAAAAGGATAAGGAAATTCAACGGAGTTTCGACAGGGTGGCGTACCGGCGGCAGGCCTCCGGGGGGCCCCCTTCGAGGGCGATGGCGAGGAGGTCGCGGGCGGCGTCGGCCGGGAGGGGGCAGAGCGCCCGGTACTTGGGGCAGGTGGCCTTGTAGTCGAGGCGGATGGGAAAGCCGCCGTCGGCCTTGTCCAGGGTGCGCTCGACCACGAAAACCTTCGCGAGGCCCTGGAGCAAGGTCTTCTCGAGCGCCTCGGCCGCGGCCAGCTCGACATGGGCCTTTTGCGCCATCCCGGCGTAGTCGCCGCGCTGGGCGTCGAGGGTGCGGATCCGCGAAGTCAGCTGGTCCATATCGACGGCCTGCTGAAGTTCGAAGTCCTTGCCGGCGGACCGCGCTTTGAGGCGGGCCAGCTCGTCCTGCGAGGTTTTCAGGGCCTGAGCCGTGTCCTGGATCTGGCGGGCAAGGGTCTTGACCAGGGTCCGGCCGCGCTCGCGCTCGGTGTAGGCGCTGATGTAGGCGCCCGAGATGGACTGCCGGCAGCCTTCGCGGACGTTCACCTTGTAGTCTTCGGGCACGGCGCGCGCCGGCCCGGCGAATACGGCCGCGAAGAGCGGCGAAAGGGCTAATTTAAGTCGCTTTGGGATCCAGGACATGGCTGAAATTGTACCTCAAAGTGTAGTAACCTGGGGTGATTATCGCCTGGAGACTGCAATGCAAGGCAAAGCCAATTTCTTCGCCGACAATCCGGACATCCGCTTCCACCTCACCAAGCGCCTCGATTTCGAGGCCTTGTTCGCGGGGATGACCCAGATCGAGAAGGACGCGGGGGGGGGCCTGCAGTCGCCGGAAGACCTGCGCAACATGGCGATCACGGTGCTCGAGACGCTCGGTGAGATCACCGGCAGCGTGCTCGCCCCGAACGCCCACCAGGTCGAAAAAGAGGACCTGAAGCTCATCGACGGCGAGGTCCCGCTGCCGCCGGCCCTGACGGCCAACATCCGCGCGCTGCTCGACTTCGGCGCCGCGGCGCTTGGGCTGAGCCCGGATTACGGCGGCATCGGCACACCGTTCATCCTCGAGGCCTGCGCCAACGAGCTGATCATGCGGGCCTGCCCCTCGACCGGCCTCAACATCTGCTGGTACAGCGCCATCGCCCACATCGTCGAGAAATTCGGCACCAAGGAGATCAAGGACCTGGTGCTGCCCCGCATCGCCGCCGGGGAATGGTCGGGCAACATGGCGCTCACCGAGCCCGACGCCGGGTCCGACCTGGCCGCGCTCCGCACCTATGGCGAGAAGCAGCCGGACGGCTCCTACAGGATCTTCGGCACCAAGCGCTTCATCAGCAACGGCTGCGGCCAGGTCTCGCTCGTGCTCGCCATGAACGCCCGCGGCGCGTCGGGCCTCGCGAACCTCAACCTCTACCTCTGCCTCCGCAAGAACGACGACGGCACCGACAACTACAAGGTCACCAAGATCGAGGAAAAGCTCGGTCTGCACGGCTCCGCCACCTGCGAGCTTGCCTACGACGGCTCGAAGGCGCTGCTCCTCGGCGAAGAAAACAAGGGATTTCAGCACATGCTGGTCCTGATGAACGACGCGCGCATCGCCGTCGGCTTCCAGGGCCTGGGCCTGATGGAGGCCGCCTACCGCATGGCCGCCGACTTCGCCAGCACCCGCAAGAGCTGGGGCAAGCCGATCGCCCAGCACGAGCTGATCGCCGAGAAGCTCCTCGACATGGAAGTTCAGGTGAAGGCCGTGCGCAGCCTCTGCTACCAAGCCGGCCTCAACCAGTCGCTGATGTACCAGGCCGAGAAGAAGCTCAAAGACAAGACCTTGGGCGAGGACGAGCGGCTCGCCCTCGAGAAGCGCGCCGGCAAGGCCCGGAAGCTCGTGCGCCGCTGGACGCCGCTGATCAAGTGGTACGTCGGCGAGAAGGCGGTCGAGATCGCCCGCAACAACATGCAGATCCACGGCGGCTACGGCTACACCAAGGAATACCGCGCCGAATGGTGGATGCGCGAGGCCCTGATCCTGCCCGTGTACGAGGGCACGTCCCAGATCCAGGCCCTGATGTGCGTCAAGGACACGCTGAAGGAGGTCACGCGCCGCCCGGCGGCCTTCGTCGAGCAGGCCCTCGGGCTCAAAGTCCAGACGCTGCGCGAGCAGGACCCGCTGCGGAAGAAGCTCTTTCGCGCCAAGCAGGTCGCGAGCGGGGCCGTCGTCTCGGTCCTCCTCCGCCTGCTCAAGGCGAACGTCCGCGCCTCGATCAGCGAGGTCAAATCGACCGACCTCGTGCGCATGGTCAAGATCCTGAGCCGCGACCTGGTCAAGATGGAGGACGTGAGCCACGCGCTCCTCCACGCCGAGCGCATCTGCGAGATCAAGGCCCTCGTCGCCCTCGCCGAATGCCTCGTGCGCGACGCCGAGACCGACGAGTCGCGCCGCTGGCTCGCCGAGCGCTTCCTCAACAAGTCGATGCCGCGCCTCAACATGCTCAAGGCCGAGATCGAGGCGGACGACCCCGTCATCGCGGCCCGGCTCAACCTGGGTGGCGACAAAGGCGACAAGGTGGCCGCTGCGGCCACGTGAGCTGGGCAGTCGCCGTTTCTCCCTCCCTCCCTTTCTCCGTGGTCTGCATGGCGCCGGGCCGGGCGACCACCGAGGAGCGGACGGCGGGAGAATCGGAGTCGGTCGGCTATCAGCGCTGCTCGGTGCAGTACGCCGGCGCTTCCGGTTTGAGCAGGTTCTTGCAGAGCTCGAAGTGCAGGTCGACTTCGATCCCGTCGAGGCCGATCAGCGCCGCGGCGATCCTGCCGGCGATGCCGCCGCCGGCCTGCGCCGCGAAGTCGATCGTCTGGCGCTTGGTCACGATCAGCGCCAGGATCTCCGCCGCGTCCGTGTTCATCACGTAGGTGGTCACGTGGTTGAGCGCGACGGTCTCGTCGGCATACGGCGAGGTCATGTCGGCGGTGGCGCGGTGGCGTTCGAAGGCGATGGCGAGCTGCGACGGCAGCGCGCCTTCGGT
>JAYVWD010000001.1:0-2349 GCA_043786345.1 Pseudomonadota bacterium | reverse complement strand
GCCGACCATCGCGGAAATCCTCATTTACGCGACGTAAACTCCGGTTTCCGCTCCGGTCGGCGCCTAGCATCCGACCATTTCTCGACAGACTTTCAGTCTCGCCTTGTCTTTTCAGGTACATGGCATTTTCGTTGAGCAGGACCGCGAGGTCGCGGCCCGCATCGTAGAGATCGGCCTCGAAGTTGGTGCGCGCCGTCTCGACGAAGCGATACTGCACGGCGTCGCCGACCGTCTCGGTCCACGTTTCCGCGCCCTGGTCCTTGTGGAAATAGCCGCCTTCATAGAACCAATCGGTGCCGGTCGTGTGCCGCGGCACGGCCTGCGCCGCCGCCGCAATCATCGCCGCGGCCGCCATCATCAGTATCTTGATCATGAGAGATTCCTTTTTTGGTCATTGATCCCCAAAGTAGACGCGAGAATCGCGCGCGTTCGGGCTCAGCCTTCGCGGCTGCGAAGGCGCCGTCGTCTTACGCCTCGGAGCCCAATCGGCCCAAGCTCGCGGGGCAGGTCCACGGAAGCGCAGATGGGCGGCGACGCCTCTTGGCTAATCCCTTGGCCAAATCCAAGGCCAAGGACTCTAACGGTTCTATAGGGCCCCACGACGGCGGGGCGTCAGGCCAGCGGACAGCGCCCATAGGCCACGAAGGCCGCCATCAACCCCATCACGGCGCTCCAGACCAGCGGGTTGGACGCGGTCAGTTTGAGCGAATGCCGCGCATAAAGCGCGGAAAGGGCCAGGCATTCCAGGGCGACCGCCGCGGCGGCGATCGGGGTGAGGACCGGCATCCACAGTGTGGCGGCCGGGACGATCAGCAGGACCGCGCCCAACAGCTCGAACACGCCGACCACGCGCCAGCCGCCGCGCGAAAGCGCGCGATTCGCCGGCATCGTCGCGAGCTCGTCGAACTTGAACACTTTGGTCGATCCCCCCGCGAGGAGGAGAAAGGCGAGCGCGACCTGGATAACCCATAGCAGGATGTTCATCGATGATTGCTCCGTTGCCGGCGGCGCCTCGGTGGCGCCACGGACGATTAAGAATAGTCGAACCCAGGAGACAATCCAGAAAATCCCGATCAACTCCCATCCTGCCGCAAGATTTCGATACCCAGCCCATTGATCCGCGCCCGGTCCATGGTAAGGTCGATGGCGCCGATCTTACCCGCCCGCACCGTGAACGCAAAGGCGGTGACAGGATCGCCGCCAGGCGCCCAAACCGCGCCCGCAGCGCCGTCCAGCGGCGCCAGCTGGGCCGCGGCGGGCGCCCCCCCCTCGAGAGCCGCGCGATAACCCCTCGAAAGGCCTCTTTGCTCCGCCCGCCAAGAGCTCCGGGATTGGCGATGAAGCGCTCCACGCCCCTCTTTGCCGCGGCGATGTCCAGCGTCTCGAGGCGCGTCAGTGCCCTCCTTTTTAGTGAAGCCGAGTGATGACGAGGGTCGTCTGAGTGTTTGTGCTGCTGGTGTCGTGCGCGCTGATGTCCCGCGTCGCGCACGGCCGGAGCGGGGCGGCTTCCTTGGCCCGGATACCTGCGCGCTTTTCCGGCCGTTTCTCGTGTTACCATCGCGCTGAAACCCGCTTCCTGGAGCCACTGACTTGCGCCTTATGTCTCCGGTCTCACTGGTCGCAATCGTGGTCGTCTGCCTCGCCGGTGCGGCCCTGTTCACGGCATCCTGCAAGACGGACGTGAGCGCCGCGCTGCGCTCGGCCGACGGTCAGGCCGGATCGTCGGCGGCGGCGGCTCCGGGCGCGAGCGGCGCTTCGGCCTGCGCCGCGGTCTGCAACGTGCCGCCGGACGAGCTGGCCCCCGATTACAAGATCGTCCGGGCAAGGTGCTACGCCTGCCGCTGCAAGGAAGCGTTCGGCGGCTATCTGCCGACCCCGGAGGAGCTGCAGTGCTCCAAAGGGGTTGACGTCCCGATCTATAAGCTCGTCGGACCCGATGCCGAGACCGATCTCCAGCCCTTGACCGGCAAGGTCGGCCGCTGCGTCAATCCGTCGATGCTCGAGGAAGGTACCTGCGCCCCAGGGAGCCGGCTGGGTCAGATCGTCAAAGGCTCGATTTTCTTCAAGTGGATCTGCCGCCACCGCCAGTACGACGCGAAGTACGCCGACCCGAAGGAGCGCTTCGACGACTTCGGTATCATCGGCTACAACGCCGAGAACGGCGTCGCATGCTTCTGGGACGGCAAGCTGGCAGGCATGGCATGCCGATTACGGCGACGCGAAGCAGGCCTTCCTCGACTGCTGCCGCGCGAAATTCGAGCCGTCGCTGCCGATGCCGGCGCATTGCAATTGGCAGCCGATTCCAGGACCGAAGGTGGGCGGCGCTCCGACCCCGGCGCCGGCCGCGAG